>JAUZPJ010000427.1 GCA_030706025.1 Bacillota bacterium
GACAAATATGCACTCGAAAGCAAAATTATGTCTGACCTGTACTCTTACAGATATAAAGGACAGCGAGTTATCGGGCTTGCAATGCGGAATAAAGACGCTGTAGTATTAGGAGCAAACGGTCCGCAATGTGGTGATATCTTCTTCACAGTTGATGAGGGATTTAGCCGTCTACATGGTGATGGATTGACCACTGTAGAAGGTGCTTTCGATACTTCTGTTATGCCAATTTTTGTAGCTGCAGGAAAAGGAATTAAAGAGAACTTTACAACAGTTAGGACAATTAGACAAGTTGATATTGCACCGACTATTGCAACACTAGTTGGTGTAAGAATGCCTGCCCAGTGCGAAGGTGCACCAATCTATCAGATTATAACGGAAGAAATATAATGAAAAAGGCAGGCTAATTCACTTAAACTTGACTTCTGGAATAGCCTGCCTTTGTATTCATTTAAACGGAAATTCTTTTAAAGCTTGTTTTAGGGCCTGAACAAACCCCCTAACTAAGGGGGAATCTTCCATATCATTCGTAATTAAATAACCAAGTTGAACAGTTTGTTTTTCTTTGATATCAATTAAAACCATATCCTTAGAATTTTTAATACGGCTTACGTTTGTACAAATATTGGAAGCAATAGAAACTCCCATATTGGTTTCTATTGCCTGACAGAATAACTCTAGATCATCAATAACCATTTTTATATTAGGCGTACCAAATCGATTAAAAAGAAAATAGTCAATACACGAAGTACTGTTATATGCATAATCTGGAGATTGTACAATAATTGGATGTTTAAGCAATGTTTTCATAGAGATTTTTTTCATTTTGGCTAAGGCAGGATTATTTTTACTGACACAAGCCAACCACTTGGTTTTGCAAAGCGGGTGAAAGGATAATTCATCCGGAATTTTTATATCGGGATATTCCTCGAGAGAGGGTAAATTAATAATACTGATAACTTCTGTATCTTTTCGTTCTTTATATAGTTGCAAATGCAGTAAAGGGAGATATAGTCCATCTCTTTCCATTGTAATGATTTTCGCATTAGGATGAATTTGCTGAAAGGTGCGGATAGTTTTTGGCATAATTTGCGGATAAGCTGCTTGACAGCATAAAACCAATAAGTTTCCAGCCAGGGAATCTGTAGAATGATTGAAATGAGAAAAGTGATTTTTAAATTCATCAATTTGAGACAAAATGGAGGAAGCCATTTCGACCGCCTCTTTTCCTTGCTCCGTGAAGTCAATACCACGAGATGTACGAATGATTAAGTCAGTATGTAGCTCAGATTCAAGTTCCTTAATCGCTTTACCAAGTGATTGCTGAGAGATATAAAGATGCTCACTAGCAACAGTCAGAGAAGGATAGTGAAATAAGGTTACAAGATAAATTAATTGTTCGATACGCATTCGGCCAACCCCCTTTGATCCGACAATGATGTCACCGTCCTTGAAAGATAACTTTGTCTGCTTAAATTTTCCGTTAATGTAGTTGCAAGAAATATGCCATGCGTTTATAAGTAGCTATATCTTATTAACAATTTAACAAGAATAAAAACACTTAATCGTCTAAGTCAGAGGCATTAACGGTTAAGTGTTTTTGACGTTTTTCCAATTATTAAGCTTATGAAGAATATTTGCGGACAACGCGTGTTACCTTACTTTGACTTACTCCTAGTTCCTCGGCCACTTTATAAGAACTCTTTAGTTTTTTGTATAGTTGCAGAATCATATTTATCTCGGTTTCTTTAAAAGATTTTTTTTGCGGCGAAGGAATTGTACTAACGGATGAAAGAACCTGTTTTTCCGGTTCGGCCATGGGTAGTGCTTCCTCTTTGATCATTTGCTGCACATCATCCTTGAAGACTTTTTGGGGTAAGTGCCTCGGCAAGATATACGTATCTTGGACCGTAATCACTAATCGTTCTATCAAATGCTCTAATTCGCGGATATTACCAGGCCAATCGTAGTTATTTAGAATATCTAAGCTTTCTTGAGTGAAATCATGTGATAGATTATACCTAGCATCATAAATGTTTAGAAAATAGTACAACAAAGGTACAATATCATCGTTTCTCTCTTTAAGCGCAGGGATTTCGATTTCAATAACATTCAGCCTATAATACAAGTCCTCCCTAAACTTGCCTTCCTCGATAAATTTAGGTAAGTCTCGATTAGTAGCGGCAATAATCCTAATGTTCACATGCTGTTGTTCGTTACCGCCAACAGGTATAAAAGTATGCTCCTGAATAAGCTGTAAGAGTTTAGCTTGGATTGATATAGGAATCTCTCCAATTTCGTCGAGAAACAGTGTACCATTATTGGCTAGTTCTACTAGCCCAACTTTTCCGGATTTTTCAGCGCCCGTAAAAGCTCCGCGGCGATAGCCAAAAAGTTCCGATTCCAATAGTTGTTCGGGAATAGCAGCACAGTTAATACTGATAAATGGACCGACTTTACGCTTGCTCAATTTATGTATTTCTTTAGCAAGAACATTTTTTCCGGTTCCAGACTGGCCGGTGATTAA
>JAUZPJ010000428.1 GCA_030706025.1 Bacillota bacterium
CTTCAATAGAATTTCTTAGTATCGTTACGATCTCTTTCATTTTATTAAAAACCTCTTGTTCAGAAATACCTCCTCTCTCACGTTCATATAACAATGCTAATTCCCATAGCTTCAAGTTTCTTTCTATACCTACTTTTACCATTTCATCCGCATTATTAAATGGAACAATACAGTTCTTTCTTGACATAATCGGTAAAACAGGTGATAATTCCAAAATCTCTTTTAATCCTGCTAATTTTTTAATAAAACTGTCCATGCTTTGATCTGAAAGTTTATAGCCTGTCTTAATATTAATTAGCCCTTTATTATTCGAAATCGAATAATCGATAAATTCGATGTTATTAAGTTCACGACCGATTAGATTAATAGATCCTTCTAGACACTTCGCACTTGTTTCGTTAAAAAACAAGAGTGTTTCATAGAAATCTCCGGCAATATTCACCTGTAAATCATTAATTAGTTGTATTTCAATCATTCCGCCTCCAACAGAAATAGCGGTGATACGAGTTTTATGATTCATAGTATCAGTCACTGTAATCTTATATGTGTTAGGATGAACTGCTCCATATTCAGTAATAACAAAACTTACTTTAATACCTAAATTTGCTGCCTCATCCAATGAATGAGTTAACTCTGGATCACTAGGATCATAACCCAAAAGACCGCCGATAAACCCAATGTCTGATCCATGTCCATGATAAGTAGTCGCTAAAGCTCCATTAGGATCAAACTCAACGAACACTTCTTTTACGTTACCTTTAACCATCTGCCTTATTAATTCACCGATTCTAGCTGCTGCAGCAATGTGTGAACTCGAAGGCCCCCTCATCACGGGTCCAATAACGTCATTAAATATACTTGCGGGTTGCTTTATCATAAATTATGATCTCCTTTTAATTAATCAAATCATGCTATCGTTAATTGTAACAGACGACAATCGGAAATGTCTTAGATGTTGTTGCATATTTAAGAGGATTTTGCAGCAAAAGGAAAGACCCCGGTGAACTTTCGTGCTCCGAGGTCTTAGTGAATTTTGTTTATGTCATCTATTATTACATTGACATCATGATTAAGAATATACTCGCTTTGTTTTTGTGGAGTCCACTAAGGATCTCCTTCCACATAAAGGGACTTAACGGACCGTGAACGTTGTTTCGGAAGTTTGGTGATTACCTGGAATATTGCCAGGGAGCCATTCATCCACGATAAATCGGTAGGTGTGACCTGTCGAAAGTGCAGATCCATCTAGGATGTAACTGCCCCAATTGGGTTGCGGAGCGAGGACTGGAGGACCGCTTAGAACATTTGTTAAGTCTATAATTCTTACCGAAGAATACACCTCATATTGACCATCTATATTTTTCCAATCGGGGGCATTCCACTTGATAATAAGGTCTTCCTTAGGAACACTATCTCCGTTGGCGGGAGAAATAAACGCAGCCGGTTGTAATGTATGAATTGTAATTAATACCCCCATTGAAGGGTAAAACCCTCCGTTGACATACCACTCTTTATAGTCGGGAGCAAAACGATTTGTCCCCGTTGTGGCTGCAACTGAAATACGATAATCGTTTCCTTCGGTAAAAATTGACGCTGGCAAGGTGTATGATCCCACATTTCCAACAAAGGCCCAGAAGACTATGCGAGTGTCAGAATTAGCGGTTGAACTTTGAACTCTTATTAGGTAGTTCATCGGAGTTGGAGCCCCACTCCATTTAATCGTTAAGTCTTGTTTAGGAAAAATTCCGCCGTCCCTCAATGTATCAAACCACATCGTATTTTCGGTTAAACCCTGAGCATTGTTTACTGGGGTCCCAAGGATTTGGGGTGCGGTCACTAAGGGTACGTAATGAGGAGGAGTTGGAGGAGCGCTTGGTGGTGGACTTGGTAAGGGCGTGAAGTTAGAAGGTTGAGTCGGTTCTAACGTTTTCGAAATTGTTTCCAAAACTGTATCCGGCACGACGCCGATTCCTCCTAAGACCATGGTCTCCTTGATTTGACTCATGTTCGTCGCTAAAAAGGTATTGGCAGAAGCGGGTAGATTTTTGTTAACTAGTATTATTGGGCTGTTCGTACGCGCAGCCAATACAGAACCAGCCAAAGCATCGGGAAAGTTCTCACCAGTGGCAATAAATACGGTGTTAAGATCGGCGTTCATACCCTGAGCAATAGCTATAGCTGTCTCATATTTATCCATTCCCGAATAACGCTTCATGCTGGGCAGCTGTGCCGAAACCTCAGGACCAATAACTGCTGTTCCGCCGACAACCGTCGACTCTGATATTTGCAGTTCTTTTAGAGCATCCTCTGTGTAACTTGGAAGACTGTGGGTTCTAGTCAGGAGAATAGGACTATGCTGATAAGCAGCCAACGATGACACCGCTAAGGCATCAGGAAAATTTTCACCATAGGCTATAACGGCTTTACCGGGAGCGGCTAAGTTATTATCTTTCAAATATCGGGCAATTTTTGCCGAAGTTTCATATTGATCGTATCCGCCAAGCCTGATGACGTTTTGATA
>JAUZPJ010000429.1 GCA_030706025.1 Bacillota bacterium
ACTATGCTAACAGAAGTTCCACTTCCATTCTCACTGGACAATTTTATTTACCGTCGTCCTCAATCAAGTAAAGTCCTTCCCGTCTTAAAGAAGTATGACTTAAAAAATGTGACCCGCTTATGGCAGGAACGCTATGCGAGCGATGGAGATACAACGGAAGAAAACTCTGAGCTGGTAGTCAAGGCCTGGCCAGAGCGTGTACTTTCCGAAGAAGGCTGGCTTACTCAGATTAAACAGTGGCAAACACACCAAGAAACTCTTACCTTGTCCTGTCGATATGAGGGGACTGGATTGCAGGGAGGTCGTTGGCTCGAATGGGGAGTAGCCGTCTCTGGGGAGTCCTTTAAATTGACCAGGGAAGAGGCATCCACCCAAGTCTTAAAGGCTTGGATAGACCTATTAGGAAATGATAATGTACCGAAAATCTTGGTAGATAGTAAAACCTTAACATTGTTGCTTGCAAATGAAGGTATGATGTTAAAGGGGGTTGCGCTCGATCTTAGCTTGGCCTCCTATCTGATCCAATCATCTCGAACGAAATTTGCACCGCTTGATTTAGTCAAAGAATATGTACCAAAACAAGATGCCTTCGAGAGCGTCTCAGAAGAAGCAGCTGCATTGGCGCAAGTTGCCTTTAAATTTAAAGAAGAAATTCAATCCTTGGGGCTGGCAGAGTTGTTGCATAGTATCGAGGAACCACTTAGTCTGGTCCTGGCCCAAGTGGAACGTCATGGGATCGGAATTGACGTGGACCAATTAAAAGACTTTGGTGAAGGAATTAGTGTCACATTAAGGCAACTCGAACAAGATATCTATACCTTGGCAGGAACCACGTTTAATATTAATTCACCCAAACAGTTGGGAGCCATTCTTTTTGAAAAGCTGGGATTAGCCACGGCGAAAAAGACCAAAACGGGTTATTCCACGGATGCGGAGACTTTGGAAGAACTGCGTTTGGCTCATCCAATTGTGGAGAAGATCCTTGATTACCGTCAGCTGAATAAGCTCATGTCAACTTACGTCAATGGGTTAATTGCCCAAGAGAAAGATGGTCGAATTCATACCACCTTTCAACAAACTGTGACCACAACTGGCCGATTGTCGAGTACAGAACCGAATTTGCAGAATATCCCTATTCGACTGGAACAGGGTCGTCTGTTGCGAAAAGTCTTTCATCCTACGGAACCAGGCTGGGTACTTCTTTCAGCCGATTATTCCCAGATTGAATTACGAATCTTAGCGCACTATTCTCAAGATCCGTTGCTTTGTGAATCGTTTGCCCTTGGTCAGGATGTCCATACTCGGACTGCAGCGGAGGTTTTTGGTATATCACTGGAGGCTGTCACTTCGGAGATGCGCAGAAGTGCTAAGGCTGTCAATTTTGGACTAGTCTACGGGTTAACCGAGTTTGGTTTGTCGAGAGATTTGGGAATTCCTCGTAAAGAATCCAAGTTTTACATCGAGCAATATTTTAAACGTTACAGTGGGGTCAAACAGTACTTAGAAAGTGTGGTCGCCCAAGCAAAACAAGAGGGACAAGTCAGAACTTTGTTAAATCGCTTGCGAAGGATTCCTGAGCTGTTCCATGCTAACAGGGTCCAGAGACAGCTTGGAGAACGCATAGCCATGAATACGCCCGTTCAAGGGACTGCGGCAGATATTATGAAACTTGCTATGATTCATGTAGCAGAAGCGTTGAAACCTTACCGAGCGGCAATGCTTTTGCAGGTTCATGATGAGCTCTTACTTCAAGTAGCACCCGAGGACTTGAAGGTTGTCGCTCAATTACTCAAAGAAAAGATGGAGAATGCTTTCCCGCTTTCTGTACCTATGACAGTAGATTGCAAAGTTGGACCGAATTGGTATGACATGAAGACATTTGTACCTGAAGAGTAGAAAGGAGACATCATGCCTGAATTGCCGGAGGTCGAAACGATTCGACGGACTTTAGCTGTACACATCACCGATTCAATAGTAAAAGACATTACGCTAATATGGCCGTCTGCCGTTTGTGGTTGGCAAGACAAGGCTTTTGAGGAACTAGTTATTGGGCGCCGAATTTTAGGGCTTGACCGACGGGGAAAATATCTCCTCATCCGGTTGGATGAGGAGATGACCTTAATAGCCCATATGCGTATGACGGGACGCCTCAATTATTATACGGATCATAAGGAACCTGAAAAGCATACTCACGTGGTACTCACTTTAGACCGCGGGGAAGTGCATTTCTCAGATGTCCGAAAATTTGGTAGGATAAAAGCCATACCTACCTCACTGTGTGTTAAGGAATCCCCGTTAAGCAAACTCGGTCCAGAACCGTTAGAAGCTGAATTTACGCCAGCCGTACTAAAGGAACGTTTAGGGAAGAAAAAAGTTACCATAAAGGCCGCCTTGCTCGATCAGCAAGTCCTTGCTGGAATGGGAAATATTTATGTTGATGAATCCCTTTTTCGAGCGGGAATATCACCGAAACGTCGGGTAGACACTCTGTCTGAAGAAGAAATTACTAAATTACACCAAG
>JAUZPJ010000043.1 GCA_030706025.1 Bacillota bacterium
AGTGCCTCTCTAATCCTTCTTTTATGAAGCAGTTAATTCTGATGACCTCGGATAAAGGCAGTTTAATGGAACAGATCCGAAGCAAATACTTGTCGGTGTATGAAGGCCCTTCAGGCAATGCCAGAAAAACAATGATGTATGTCACAGATCTATATCAGCGGATTATATGGCTGATTAACAAATGGGCTATAAGTTATAAGACGGTTATATTAATCGTGTTATTGACAGTGTTGATTCAGAAACAGGTCAGTTGAAGTGAAGTGCAAAAAAACTCCCTCCCACGTGATCAGAGCGCAGGAGGGAGTTTTTTTTGCACATAACATAATGCACTGCAAAGTCGAAATGATTAGAAAGAAGATTCTCAAAATATTTTTCAGAGTAGGAATTTTATACCTTCGTTTTAATGTATAATTAAACAATATGTGACATTGAAAGATGATTTCCGCCGATGTGGGTGTTCTTAATTGCTCTGGGAAGTAACCGATAGGAGCTAATTTTAGTGTATAGCTAGGTGGTGAGGCGATGAGGACGAGGGGATTAAGAATTACTGAGTTACAGGAACTTTTCTCTCAATGGCCCAATGGCAAGGTGGATTGGTTGGTGGCTAATCGGGAAACAGTGATCTATGCTTCGCCAGATGCGGAACGTAAATTGGGTATTGGATTGGAGCAGCAGGTAACGAAACACCCATTTGTGCGTAAGGCTTTAATGAGTAGACGATCTTTGGTGGAAGAATTTCAAACTTGGCAGGATGATCAGTTGATGAGCACCACGGTGGTGGCAGTGCCAATGGAAATTGAGGATGCGGAGGATGGCTCTGTATTATTATATGGAGTGAATAATACTCCATCTGTCTGGAAGACAGAGGAAATTACCACCCTAATTAAGGAAATAAATAGGCAAACAAGTTCGGTGGCAGCTTTACAGATTTTTGTCCGAGAATGTGTAAAGTTGTTTGGTTGTCAGATAGCCGCTATTTGGGTGGCGCGATCCGAGAAATATTACTTACTAGCCAAAAGCACGGAAAACCCGCAAGATGAAAGATACTTTAATGAATTTAGGGTTTCTGATGTTATGCGTGAAGGCGGGGAGAATAATCCGGCACTAAATTGGAATGTACAGACTCAAGAGTTTTTTAGTAAGCCAGTCGATGGACCGGTATCCGACTTCGACCTTCCTGGTTTAAAACATCTACTTAGTTTCCCATTGCGACACCTCGGAGAAGAACTTGGAATTTTAGAGCTGTTCACGCATGATGCATTGCCCTATGATGGGAGTACTATGTTATGGCTAAATCAATTAGGTCCTTTGGTGGCCTCCCTCGTATATGAACACGAAATGCGAGCCGTAGCATCGGAGCGAGAGAAGGACTTGAATCTATTATTATGGGGAACAGAAATCCTTGTTCAAATTCAGACAGAAGCCGAGTTGCTGGAGGAAGCTGGAGAGATGGCTATGGTATTAAACCTTGAGGCTGGATTTTTCTTCATGCGGCAAGCGGATAACTGGCATGTACAGGCCCCATTCGGTCGCCTCAAGCAAAATGATAACGGCTGGGAGAAATGGGTTTTTGATCAAATACAGTTAGATCCGGAGAATTATACTGGACATAAACAAACTGATGTATACGATCTGTCTCCCTCTCGGTCCAGGCTGAAAGCGGGTTTTCCTTGGCGTAAACTATTAATTCAGCCGGTGGAGACTAATAGCGGAATTATTGGAGAACTGTGGTTACTGGATTTTGTCGACACCAAGTTGGGGTCTCGGAAAGAAGTTTTTGCTGCCTTTGCACGTAGTTTAGGGGTGGCTTTGGAGACTATCCGGCAACGCCGGAAGTTGGAGCAGATGGCTACTACTGACTCCTTGACTGGGATCCTAAACCGACAGGGGTTTAGTCAGCGCCTTCGGGCGGAAATGGCATCTACTAAACGTCGTGGTTCAAACTTTCTATTATTGTTACTTGATTTGGATGAATTTAAAATACTTAACGATACTCAAGGGCATCCGATTGGAGACAGGGCCTTGTGCGTAATTTCAAGTAACATTCAAGCCTTTATCCGCGAAAATGATATTTTGGCTCGTAGTGGTGGAGACGAACTTTGTTTGGTGTTGGTCGATATGCGGAAAGGTCCGGAGGCCACACGTGTGATTAACAGATTAAAAGAACGGATGGGGCTTGAAGAATTTAAGCTTGGGGTAAGTATTGGGGTCGCGGAGTTTCCTACAGAAGCGGATAATTACGAAGGATTATATCATTTAGCTGATGAACGGCTGTATATGGGAAAACATTCCGGAAAGAACAAAGTTGTTTTTGATTAAAATTGCTACGAATGGGAGTCGAGCGGGTGAACGATAATGCCCATGTCATTGGGTTCATTTGAAAGGGTGAGTGTAAATTGGGCCTGCCTGAAGTTATCCGGGTCGATAAAACCAAATGCCAGCACTGTCTGGCTTGTATTCGGGTTTGTCCGGTAAAACTTTGCAATGTTGTAGAACCGGATGGGATAACAGTGAATTCCGAGCTATGCATCGGTTGTGGTGAATGTATTAGGGCCTGTGCTGAAAAGGGTCATTTTGCTCGTTATGGTGTAGATGATTTTGCGGAGTTTCAGCAAGACTTAGTTACGGGAGTTCCATTGGGCGTCTTAGTCGCACCAGCAGCTGCTGTTAATTACCATCCTTGGTTCCCACAATTACTAACCGCGCTACGCCGCTTAGGTGTACGTTACATCTTTGATGTAAGTTTTGGTGCGGAAATTACTACCTATTTATATGTAAAGGCTTTGGAAGCCGGAGTTAAAACTCCAATTATTGCCCAGCCATGTCCGGCTGTCGTTAGCTATATTGAGACTTACCACAATGACCTGGTGCCATACCTCGCGCCAACCCATTCGCCCGCCTTGGATGCGGCTATCTGGCTCAAAAATCAACCACAGTTTCGGGAACTTAAACTTGCTTTTCTTGGCCCTTGTCTAGCCAAACGCCGAGAATTTCATGATTCCAATACGGGCGGGGCAGTAGCCTACAACGTAACGTTTAAGTCTTTTACAAGTTATCTAGAACAGCAAGGAATCCAGTTAGAGGAATTGGAACCGTCGGGTTTCGATACGCCGGAGGCTGAACGGGCAGTCGGGTATTCCCAGCCCGGTGGTTTAACAGAAACATTTAAACGTTTTGGGATTAAGGTTCGAAAGGCTGATCTTCCTAGAGTAGAGGGTCCGAGGGAGATTTACGGGAAATATCTGCCGGAGTTAAACGAGGATATCCGGCGTGGTCAGGTTCCTATATTGGTGGATATTCTTAATTGTGCCCAAGGCTGCAACGGCGGGCCTGCCGTAAGTCATAACTTTTCACAGTATAAAATCGATTCGATTATTGATGAGCGCAAGGAGGCGCAGATTGAAAAACACCAGACCATGACGGAAGGCGACCCACGGGAAGTTTTCCAGGAATTTTATCAAGGCATTAAGGCCAACGAGTCAATGTATTTTCGCCTTTACAGTGATAAATCTTCTAGCCGATATCTCCGCTCTCCTTCTCCAGAAGAAGAAGAGAATATATGGAAACTAATGAATAAGTTTACCCCTGCGGAGCGGGGGATCAACTGTGCATCGTGCGGTTACGGAAATTGTCGGGATATGATGTTAGCAATTTACAATGGCTTAAATCCTTTGGAAAGTTGCAAATATTATCTCCTTAAAGAAAATGAACGTCATCTACACGAGGTTGAGGATCTGGCCTTGGAGATTGAGGAACAGAGAGACGAGATCGCCGCCTGGAATGAAGTGCTCGAACAAACGGTTGCTGCACGAACCACTTCTTTACGTAATTTATTAAATAACGCTGGCCAGGGATTTCTGTCCTTTGGACCGGATCTTATAGTTCGCGAGGAGTACAGCAGCGAATGTGTAAGAATTTTTGGCGGTCAGATTACGGGACTTAAATTTTACGACCTTATCTTCCCTAAAGATCGGGAGCAACGAGATTTTGTTGAATCCCTCTTTTCTGAAATCTTTAGTAATCGGGATCAAAATGTACGCGAGGTTTATCTACCTTTACTACCTGCAGATTTTTTGATTAAATCCAAGCACATAAATGTTGAGTATAAATTAATTGAGGATTCTGGACTCGAAGGCGCAGAAGTTTGTATGGTTATTTTAAGTGATGTTACCGAGAATCGAATCTTAGAAAGCCAGGTGGAACAAGAACGCAATCTATTAACAATGGTCGTTAAAGTGATCGTTAACCGAACTGACTTTATCCAAAACATCAAGGACTTTCGCCGATTCTGTACTTCAGGTCTACCGAGTATTCTAGCGGAGCCGACTACGATAGAAGAAAAGTTAGCCGCGGTTTTCCGTCATGTCCATACTTTTAAGGGTAATTTCAGTCAATTGAATATGGGTGCAATCGTTGAGCGGTTACACCAACTTGAAACAGAGATGACTAACTTAAAGAACGAGAGAGGATTAGACGTGGATCAACAAGAACTTAAGAAGTTGTTTAGCGAGTTAGAGCCGGATACTTGGCTGCAGGAAGACTTAGCTTACCTTGAACAAGTTCTGGGGCCAAAACTTTTTACCCAGGATGATGAATTGGTTATTAGTAAGGTCAAATTGATGGAAATTGAGAAGCGGATTGAAACCCTCTTGCCGCCCTCCGAATGTAAACTGCTGATTCCCGAACTCCGTAGGCTCAGGTATAAGCCTCTGGCAGAATTGTTTAACTCTTTTCCGGATTATGTAAACAGGTTGGCAGAACGCTTTGAGAAACTTGTGTATCCTGTTACAGTTACGGCGGAACTAATTCAAATAGATCCGGATGCCTACAAAGGTGTTATAAAGGTTTTGGTCCATGTTTTTCGTAATGCGGTCGATCATGGCCTAGAGGATGCGGATGAACGCATCCAACAGGGGAAAGAGGAATATGGCCAGATTTCGATAACTATTTCTCGCAATGAAAGGTATATTATCGTGGAGATCAGCGATGACGGGCGGGGTATAGATGCTACGGCTGTACGTACGAAGGCTTTGGCTCAGGGATTACTTCCCGAGGAACAATTACAGGCCGCTAGTGACGAAGAAATAATCCAACTTATATTTGTTGATGGTTTTTCCACTAAAGAGACTGTGACGGATGTTTCCGGTAGGGGTATAGGTCTGGCAGCGTTAAAACATGAGTTAACAAGGCTCGGAGGCTATCCTAGGGTAGAAACTGTTTTAGGTAAGGGTACCACCTTCTACCTTTATCTTCCATTGGAGAACGAGGAAGTTTGGACTTTGCCTGTCAATGATTTGTTAGTGCCCTTGCTAGAGACCGCGCAGCATTTTCTTGCTGAACAAATTGGGTTAGAAACGGAACCCGCCGATGAGACAGCAATTATCCGGCAAAACTCCTTGGAACTTAATAGAAAGACAGCTTTGTTAGCAATTAGAGGAGCTATTGAATGCTATTTTGTTTTGAGTGTTGATGACGAGGTTTTGCGCTTAATGGTGCGTAATTATTTAATGGACGACCTCCAACCGGGTGAGGAAGAGGAATACATGCAGGATATTTTGGGAGAAAGCGCGAATACAATTTTGGGAAATTCCGTAAAATATTTCCCGGGCCTAGAGGAATTGTTGATTATCGACAGTCCTGTCGCCCTGGCTTCAGAGGAAGCTTTAATGAGATATAAGCAGGCGCAAATCTGGAGTTGCCAGTTACAAACAAGTGCTGGGCGATTTAGCTTAGGGCTGGTTGTGCCTGAGTGTACAGCCGGTGGACGTCTGGTTGAATAGTATAAGGTAGGAGGAAGCTTTAATATGGCAAGTATTCTTATCGTCGATGACTCTGCAATAATGCGCCGAAATTTAAAAACTATCCTCGTTCAAGCTGGTCATACAGTGGTGGGGGAAGCAATAAACGGAGGACAGGCTCACTTAATGTACCGTACACATATTCCGGATCTGGTAACGATGGATATCACTATGCCTAATGTTAACGGGATTGAGGCCGTTAAATTAATTAAGAAAGAATTCCCTGATGCTAAGATAGTAATGGTTAGTGCCTTGGATCAACGAAACATGGTTTTGGAGGCGCTAAAGCAGGGAGCAAACCATTATATTATTAAACCGATCAATCCGGAAACGGTTATTGACATAGTCAATAAGGTATTAGGTATCAACCCTAATGAGATCAATGAGGCAAACCTGCAGTCAGAGGAAAATGTACCGGAGGAAGCCGATGTTGCCCCATTTATAATTGAAAATATTGATAACACGTTTCAGATTAAGCTTTCCCCTAGTCTCACTGAAGACAGCCTTGTTTTGCTCATGCAAGCAGTTCAAGGGTTAATGTTTGTGAAGCCTTTAAAAGTCCTATTGAACTTTGGCTCTATTGAAACATTGCCTGACACGCTGCTGTGTAAAATTGGAGGTATAGTTCAAGTTGTTAAGAACTCCAAGGGAATTATAAGAGTCGTATCAAGAAACAAGAATTTTGTTCAAACCGTAAAGGAAAAAAAGATTGATAATTTAACTGAGATTATCGAAGCTATTTAAGCCTTCCGCCCCAAGCGTACTCGCCTTTTATAAGACAACGGGGCGAATATTGGGGGCGCTCGTGGCAAGTGAAATAATTTAAGCCGCCTATCAGGTGGCTTAAATTATTTGTAACATTTGAAATTTAATTTAAATACTCTTATCTCCGACCTCAAATATTCTTCCTATCAGATTATTGGTTTGACCTTGTCTTTACTCTATTATTTCCTTAATAAAGGTGGTTAAGTCCTTTACCAAGTTATATTCTTTAGCGGAAATTTGGTCCAGACTATTTGCGCCCTTCAATACTCTTATAATTGGACGCATAGGAAGACTTTTATTTTGGTCTACGACAATCCCAACTTCCCCTGTATTCAGTCTAACAGTCGAACCCGTTGGATAGGCTGCGACGTATTTAAGAAAAGTGGTCACGAGTTCATGTGCGAATAGCTTGTTAGCACTTCCCATCAAAATTTCACAAGCCTCATTGGGCTGTACTCTTAAATGCCCCGGGCCATCATTTACTAAATTATCATAGAAATCAACAATCCCTACAATTTGGGCCAAACTATGGATCGCGGTTCCGCTTAAATTTCGGGGGTAACCATTCCCGTTTAACCATTCATGATGCTGAAGTGCTATATGCGCACTAACAAGATTCAATTCTCGTTTTGACCTTAAGATCTCAAATCCATGTTCGGTATGCTTTTTATATAAGGCAGCTTCCTGTTCCGAAAATGTAGTCCGTTTGATGATGAGCTCCTTCGGTAATTTCACAGTACCAATATCATGAAGTAAGGCTCCAACGGCTAAAGTCTCAAGGTTTTCTCTATCGATTCGTAATGCTTTACCAAGGACTGTTGCAAGTACACAAACGTTAACTGAATGTGAAAAAATCTGATTATCTAAACTCCTCATGTCCATTAAACTAATAAATATTTCTTTTTGGTAGATAATATCTTCAATAATATTGTTAATGGCTTTTTTAACCTCGAAGCCACTAAAATCCTTTCCGATTTTCACAGCTCGGCTAGATTCTTCAAGGGAAATCATTGCTTCTCGTCTATGCTAGTCCGATATTACATCTTCTATAATAATGTCTTTGGATTCTTCATCGTCTGTATAGATAATGCTAATTCCTAAATTGCGTAAACGTGTAATGTAAGAAGAGGTAAGAACCACACCTCTGCCCAATAGGACGCGTCCTTCACCCGAATAGATGGTTCGTCCTAAAATGTCCCCAGCATTAAGACGATTTACGCTTATCTGGCGCATAAAAGACCCTCCTAATCAAAATTAAAATCGCCAGCTTTCCGGGCATGGCGACAAAACAGACCGACCTTTCGGTAGCTCGGCGATCATCAGTCTAACTGGAAGACCCGTAGCTTTGCGTCCTTGACTTTCGCCAAGTTTGCCTTTGTCGCAGTTTGAATTCTAAAATTATGTATCTATAATTTAGTGGTAAGTATTATAAAGGACTCTGCTACCTATAAAGATAACATAAATTATTAAGAATGAACAACCGAACTTTCCTTAGGGTGTTCTTCTACGTCCACTCAATCCGAGGAATTTGAGCAGAAAAGAACGACCTAACAAATTCGCTAGTAGCAACCCTCATTGTGTCGAAAAATATCGAAAAGTAGGAGAAAAATTTTGTTGACTTATAATTATAATAATTATAGAATACTGACAAGGAAAGATACTTTGGTGATTGTCGCAAAAAAACATATAACTTAGGAGGAAAGAAAATGAAAAAGTATGAGTGTTCTTTATGTGGATATGTTTATGATCCGGCTGTTGGGGATCCGGATTCCGGGATTGCACCCGGAACTGCCTTTGAGGATATCCCGGAAGATTGGGTTTGCCCTACATGCGGTGTGGGCAAGGATGAATTCCAACCTGTTGAAGACTAGGCTTAGAGGAACGTTATTAAATGTGACTCAGATGGGAACATTTAATTAAGACCCAAATAGATTATGGTCATTATTGAGATGCACGAAGCAACTAATGGAGGGATAGATATGACGACAATACGAGACCTATATAAGTGCAGTGTTTGCGGCAATGTTGTGGAAGTTGTTCATCAAGGAGCTCCAGCCTTGGTCTGCTGCAACACGCCGATGGAGAAGCTTGAAGCTAAAGCAGAAGATACTGGCAAGGAGAAACATGTACCAGTAATTGAAACCTCGGGTAACGGAATTTTGGTTAAAGTCGGAAGCGTAGAACACCCAATGGAAGAGAAACATTCGATACGATTTATCGAAGTCCTGACGAAAGACCAAGTCCTGCGGGCAGAGTTAGTGCCTGGGCAAAAACCAGCAGCTGAATTTTCTATCAAGCCAGAGGAAGTTGTGGAAGTTAGAGAGTACTGTAATCTGCATGGTCTATGGAAAGTTATCAAATAATTGGGAGGATTATCTGTGAAAGACCTAAAGGGTACAAAGACCGAAAAAAACTTGAGAGACGCTTTTGCGGGAGAATCTCAAGCTCGTAACAAATATACTTATTACGCGTCCGTTGCCAAGAAAGAAGGATATGAACAAATTGCGGAGCTTTTCTTGGAGACAGCTGAGAATGAAAAGGAACACGCTAAGATTTGGTTGAAAAAACTTAGTGCAATCTCAAGTACTATTGAGAATTTAAAAGCAGCAGCCGCAGGGGAAAATGGTGAATGGACCGATATGTATCCGAAAATGGCCACTGAAGCCCGAGAGGAAGGGTTTGAAGATATTGCCCTATTATTTGAAGGTGTGGCAAGAATAGAAAAGGAACATGAAGAGCGTTACAAACAACTTTTAGAGAACCTAGAACAGGGTAAGGTTTTCAAAAAAGACGGTAAGGTTTATTGGAAATGTAGAAACTGCGGCCATATTCATGTAGGAACTGAGGCACCAGAAGTTTGTCCAGTTTGTGCACACCCTAAGGGCTATTTCGAAGTCCTCGATAAAAATTATTAGTTCAAATGAGAGGGTATAAAATAAAATTAGAAAGAGCACATCGTGAGAGTGCTCTTTTTTGTGACCGCTTGTGTTGAACTACTGCTCTTGCTTTTTATGTGTATATCCTTCTATCGCCTCGGTAAGCATTTCTTTCCATGTAGCAAAGTTGGTGGTTTTAGATACATATGCATCAATGGCTTCATCAGGGATAGCCACGTAATCTTCTTCTGAATTTATTACAAATCCACCTGATAATAGTAGTTCTTCGATGGATTCAAACTGTGTGTACAGTCGCATGAATTCAGATGTAAAGATTTGGCCGAGTGTAATAGAACCTTCCGGGTCATTCGCTGTTTCAATACCCTCAATCATAAGTTTCACTCCTCCTTTGAATGGGTAGTAGTAGTATTCCACATTTCAATATGCTTTAACATACAATAGACTGAATGGAGGGGGAGAGAAATATTTCGACTGTTATTTGAGTAGGTATTTTTATACATATAAAGAAAGGATCCCCCAGGCAACTAGGCCAGGGGATCCTCTTTATTGAAAACGATATTCTTATTTATAAAGAACCTTTAGTAACGGATGAGCTTCCAGAAGAATCCAGGCTTATTAATAGTCTCCGAATTCTGGAGCGGGATAGTTTGGACACCCACTCCGGACTGGATTTTTAATGTCGCATTATTACTGTTTGCTTTAATCGGCAAATTCGAGTTTTGAAGGTCTATGGAATAGGAAACTTTCATTCCAGGATATCCAAATATCTTAATAGGTTTTGTGGCTTTTAAAGTACTGTTACTATCCCAAGCAGTCGTTATTTGGCCAAACCCTGAGGCAGGTTGATCTAGTGTAAATAGTTTGAATTGGTGTCGAACCTGATCAAGGATGTCTCCATTTGCCTCGAGTGCAGTTTGCAGGGAGCGTACGGTCTTTTGGCCCAACACCGCCCCAAGAATATAATGGGTTTCACCGTCTGCGACCACAGGCGTTGCAGATACAAAGCAACCGCCGGCTGCTGAGGTTGATCCCGTTTTTACACCCACAATACCATGCTTTCCAAGCATTGAATTAACATTATACACGGTTCCGGCTACGGGCAGGGTAACTTGAGGCATAGCAACTATTTCACGAAATACGGGGTCTTTCATAGCAGCTTGAGCAATTTTAATTTGATCAACAGCGTTGCTTACAGTTGCTTCACTGACACCACTCGCGTCTTCATAGTGAGTTTTGGTCATGCCAAGAGATTTTGCTGCTTCGTTCATCTTTGCTACGAAAGCATCATTTGATCCAGATACCCAACGGCCTAATGTATCGGCAATGTTGTCTCCTGATGGAAGCATTAAACCTTCCAAAAGTTGTCTCTCAGTGAGCGTTTCTCCCTCTTCAACCTTTAAAACAGAATAGCCATTACTTACATCATGTTGGTAGCCGGATACATCTTCTGCGTTGATTGTTAAGGTAGGGCCGTCCTGACTAGGCTTTAGAGGATGAGCTTGAAGGACTAAATAAGCTGTCATAATTTTGGTCACACTTGCGATGGGAACCGGACTTTGGTCGGAAGTTGAAGCAATCACACCGAATGTATCCGTCCCTACGGCTGATTCACCTTGTTCGGGAAAAGTAACTGATAATTGACCGGGTAAAGTAGCGGATGTAGTTGTTGGCTTAGCCTCAGCGCTTGGAAGTGGGCGAGTAAACCGAACAATACCCAGCATAATAACTAAAAGGACAATGAGCAAAACTAAAATTTCTTTGATTGGAAGCATCGGAATTCTGGGAGCTCTGGGAGATGGGGAAGTGGGCGGAGACCCAGCCATAGAATGACCTCCTTAAATAAATTTAATGATGGTAACCAATTCTAATTTTACAGGAAGAGTAATAATTCGACAATAGGTTAATCGTAACTTATTTCACTTCACACTTTTGTGGAAACAAAAAGATTACATATGAAACGTGATAAAACCTCGGTTTTTGCTTGGTTTATTACACGGAAATCAAGTTCCTTCCATTGAACTAGGTGAGAGAAAACATTAAAATAGAGAACGTTGTCCACCTTATCGTTAGCTATTGAAGTAGACATATGAGCAGGAAAAAATGGGAGGTAAGATTTTTGGATAAATATAAAGTAGTATTCCAAATCGATGAAGAAGAAAGAGTGGGTTTAGCGCTACAGAATATTACTAATTTAATAAATGACATTGGTGTGGGAAATTTAGAAATCGAAATGGTTTCCAAAGGTGAAGCCGTAAAGTCACTTGTAAAGGGTTCTATCTTTGATCGATCGTTCGAGGAACTAGCAAAGAAACAAGTTAAGTTTTGCGCATGTGCTAATACGATTCGTAATTTGGGAATTCAAAAAGATAAATTGTTTGATTTTGTAACTGTTGTTCCTTCCGGTGTTGGTGAATTAGTTAAAAGGCAAGCAGAAGGTTGGGCATATATTCGGCCATAATGAATCGGCTCATAAAGCCTTAACATTTATAGTTCGTTTTTTAAACAAAGTTCAAATTACAAAGCTTTCGCCAATAGTCTAAGCTTGTTTCGTGGCTAAGCCAAAAGCCGCCTGTTAAAAGAGGTCAGGCGGCTTTTGGCTTAAAATGCCTATGATGCTTACATTATTTAACGTAGTTTACAACATCCATGTTTCTGGTTACCGGTGTTTGTGAAGGATTTGCATCATACCCGACGATTAGGCAGGCAACAGTACGATATTTCTCCGGAATGCCTAAGGCTTGTTTTACTGTATTACCTGTTTCATTTTCTATAAACCTTGTTGGGGAGACAATGTAGCGTGAACCGAGTCCTAAAGCTGTTGCGGTTAATGTCATATTTTCCACGGCTATTGCACAGTCTTGGTCAGCAAATTGAGCATTTTCTATAGGTGCTGAAGTAATAATAAGAGTAGGGGCTCCATATAAAGGGTTATATTCGGATGGAGCTCCCATTAAAATACGAGTTCCATCATTAATTTGCTGAAGCAATTCTTGCTTTTGAACAACCGTGAAATGTCTATTTTGCAGATTTCTTGCCGTTGGGCCAGCTATACCTGCTGATATAATTGTGTTCATATCACTTTCGTTAACCTGTTGACTAGTGTAGCTCATTGCTCCTTTTCTTTTCATGATCGTTTCGATAGTTTTGTTCATATTAAATCCACTCCTAATGTGATTTAGTTTGCACTAATAATTATATAGCTAATGCATTGCTAAAAGGAAGTTAGTGGTCCTGCAGATTAGTTGTTGAAATTAGTTATGATTGAACTATTTAAAATTTCCAAGGGGATAGTGGAATAAAATAACAGTTTACAACACATGCTAAAAGAGGTATTATAACTGAGCGCCGCAAACGTCGCACATTGATTGAACAAGGTAAGGGTTAAAAAAACCTCGAGGTTGTTAATCAAGAAAAAGTAAATTAGCCATTGACAACGCGAGTTGAAAATGCTAAGATGTGACTCTGGCCCAAACGGGCTAGGAAAACAAATAACAGTTACTGATCTTTGAAAACTAAACAACAAGGACAGCCAATGAG
>JAUZPJ010000430.1 GCA_030706025.1 Bacillota bacterium
ACAATTTCGAGCTGCGAGGCAATCATCGTATTAAACGATTCGCAAAGCTGCCCGATTTCGTCCTTAGTTGCGACAACTGCTTTGACCAGCAGATTTCCTTCACTTGCCTGGGCCATCATACCTTGTAATATCTTTACTGGAGTTGTAATTTTACGAGCAGCAAACAGGCTAATTAGAATTCCTAAAATCGCCACCAAGATTGCGGCTAATATTGCTACCTCTTTAGCCAGTTTCGAAGCCTTATACGTATCATCCATCGCTTGGTTAACCGTACCAATCCGATAAGTTTTTGCTTCGTCAACCTTAGCAAGCAATTGGTTGGCGAGAGGTGCTAATTCGTTCGTAGCAAGCTCCACTGCCGCGTCTTTGTTGCCTGCCTTCAATAAAGGGATCAATTTCTCATCAGCTATTTTAACATATTTTTCATCTAGCGCTTGAATATCAGCGGATAATTTGCGAGTGGTTTCTGTTGTTGCATCTTTAATTAACTCATCTTCCAGCTTCGCATTCAAATTAGCCAGACGTTTATATTCGGTAAGATACTGTTCCTTTCCGTAGAGGATATAGGCTCTAAGGTTGGAGGACTGTGACACGGCATTATAAGCAATATCATTATTTTTCTGCATCCTGGGAACTTTGCCTTGAAGGTTGTTGACCGACACTTCTGCCTTAGTGCACTCATAAATGGTATATCCAAAACCTAAAGACGATACCAAAATTACTAACATAAAGTAGAGTATCATTTTCTGGGCTAATGTCATTTTCATTAAGCTGATCCCCCCCTTTTAATCTGGATAAACGCCCTGATTCTCTCTCAAGTTTCGCCTCGAACTAACGTCCTCTCTCCTACATGTAAAATCATAATAGAAGGACACAATTTATCTAGTTATATTAAACAAACTTAGTTTAATTCCCTTCTTACTTGAATTTTAATACAATACAAAGCAATTCTCTTTTAATTCACAAACTCCTTCTGAAGTTTATTGTATTTATATTTTTAATCTTACAAGTATCGTTCTAAACTTAACCGAAAAAAGGGTCAGACGAATTCTTCTGTCTGACCCCGATTAAAACATTACCAAAAGCTTATCTGTTGATAAGAAACAAGCCTCTGATACTGGTTAAGTAAACAATCTAACTGCTGGCTAACCTCAACGACTTCACTATCTACAAGGTTTCGCGTTAGTGCAAATTTATTGAGTTTTTTTCGCAACTCCTCTATTCTTTTCAAAAGTTTCTTTTCCACCGGAATTCCTCCCGAAATGTCATTTTCAAGAAGAATTTTATTGCTTTTTTGCTGAAACCGCAAGAAGAAAAAATCCATTAATAGGTAATTATTTGTCGAATATGGAAATTATAATCCTAAATGCACTACTTGATGAGATGATGAAGACCTGATGGCCTTAGAGCCTTAAATTGATGCCTGGAGTAGACAGTGTAAAAAGTCTACCTAGTACAATCTAAACTATGAACTTCAATTAATGAATACAGTAATTTAAGTATTCAATAGTACATATTAGGGATTACAAACTATATTCATTAGAAATATTAATAGAAAACGAAAAGACACCAACTTAGGTGTCTTTTTGCTTTCTGGAGACCTCGCCACTTACAAAGATTTAAATCGCTATCTTATTATTCCCACTCAATCGTACCGGGTGGTTTACTGGTGATGTCATAAACGACACGGTTAACCCCTTGTACCTCGTTGACAATCCTCGAAGAAATACTTTGCAATAGTTCATACGGAAGCCTAGCCCAATCGGCTGTCATAGCATCTTCGCTCGTTACTGCTCTAAGGATAATAGGATATTCATAGGTCCGACCATCCCCCATCACACCCACACTTTTTATGGAAGGGAGAACAGCGAAACTTTGCCATAAATCACGATACATTCCTGAACGTCGTATTTCTTCTAGAATGATCGCATCTGCTTCCCGTAAAATATCTAATTTCTCTCGAGTCACTTCTCCTAGAATTCGAATCGCCAGCCCTGGCCCTGGGAACGGTTGCCGCCAGACGATCTCTTCACTCATCCCCAGTTGAATACCAAGTTCACGCACTTCATCTTTAAAGAGCATCCTCAAGGGTTCAATCAATTCAAATTCAATATCTTCAGGCAAACCCCCGACGTTGTGATGACTCTTAATCGTTTCCGCTGTTTCC
Source organism: Bacillota bacterium (assembly GCA_030706025.1). GTDB lineage: Bacteria > Bacillota > Desulfitobacteriia > Desulfitobacteriales > Desulfitobacteriaceae > Desulfosporosinus. Next base: position 2,168 of record JAUZPJ010000430.1, read on the forward strand.
GTCCCGCTCTCCACAATATCAGGATAAAGTGTCCCCTGGACCAAGAAATCAACCTGTCCGAGCTTTGAAGCCTCATCTTCAAAGACGCGGATAAACTCATTGCCAATTGCTTTGCGTTTAGCCTCTGGTTCGGAGACCCCTTCAAGTTTTTGCATAAACCGCTCGTGAACATCAACAAACACTAAATTAAGTTTGAATTGTTCAGTAAAAATCTTTCTGACCTGCTTTGCCTCATTTTTTCGCATAAATCCATGGTCGACAAAGACACAGGTCAATTGATTTCCTACCGCACGATGAACCAAGGCCGCTGCAACAGAAGAATCGAC
>JAUZPJ010000431.1 GCA_030706025.1 Bacillota bacterium
AAACATCCATAGTTTACCGAATAAATCTTCTTTTATACTAAGCATTCAGACGTTATAATTCCGAAATCTTAGATATTAATCACATTAGTAAATTGGATTTATTGCCTAAGGAAGTTACATAAAATCTAAAGTTTATAGTTAAAATAATGACTGTTAGGATAACGAACTGTTCGGTAAAATAATCATGAGTCCTAAAAAGGAAGTGATGAATTTGGCTACAAATGAGGGAAAACCTACTAAAGGTAGCAAAGCCCAAAAAACTGTGCTTATCTTGTTAATAGTGGTCGTCGTGTTGGGCGTTGGAGCATATGCCGGAATGCACTATACCTCTCGACCGCAATTTTGTACTTCTTGCCATGAGATCGCACCTCAGGTAGCAACGTGGCAAACAGGGCCCCATAAAGATGTTGAATGTCTGAATTGTCACGCCGCTCCCGGTAATGTGGGTTACGTTGTACGGAAATTAAGTAGTTATAAAGAACTCTATCTACATTTTACGAATCAGGTCCCTGCTAAACTCGAATGGACACCACATATTGACGCTTGTTTATATTGTCATAGCGGCAAAGACAGTGCGTATCCAAATGCCAAAAATATTACGCTAGCACCTGGATCTGCTCCGAATGCACCACCGATAAGTCACCAGCCAATGATTGAAGGTAAAGCAGACTGTATTTCTTGTCATGGTAACGTGGGACATACCCCTAAAGCTGGATCTTGATTAACATTTGTAAAAACAAGGCAGGCTGAAAGTAATTTAATACTTTCAGCCTGCCTTGAAGGTTTCATGCAATTATTGATTTGAAGAAATTTCTCCTAGAGTTGCCTGAACTTGATTCGTTTGTCCATTGCGAATATAGGTAATCGTTATTTTGGTTCCAACATTATATTTATAGAGTTCATGAACGAGATCGGTAGAATTTTGAACCTGAACATTATTGATTTTAGTAATCACATCACCTTTAGTAATCCCAGCTTTAGCAGCGGGGCCATTCGGAGTCACGTTTGAGATATACGCTCCAAGAGGTTTATTATTAGTCTGAGCATAGGATATATATTGGTCGTCTGTACTCACTAATAGTGCCGGATGTTTAGCGACTCCCGTAGAGATTAACTGCTGAATGGTTGGGAGGGCATCTGAAATAGGTATGGAGAAGCCCATTCCTTCAAAACCGCTCTGAGCATATTTGGCTGAGTTTATACCAATGACCTGTCCCTGATAATCAACGAGCGGCCCCCCACTATTTCCGGGGTTAATTGCTGCGTCTGTCTGAATCAGGTCAAAGCTAGCTTCACCTTGAATGGCGAGTGTTCGGTTCAACGCGGAAACGACGCCCGTGGTTACAGAACGGGCAAATTCGTTACCTCCAGGGTTTCCAATAGCAACTACGGATTCACCGACCTCAAGCTTCGAAGAATCCCCAAGTTTAACTGCAGTTAGGTTTTTTGTGTCGGAAATCTGTAAAACGGCAAGATCTGTGCGCGGATCAGCCCCAATGACTTTAGCAACAAGATTTCGCCCATCGCTTAAACTCACAGTAATTTTCTGAGCTCCATCAATTACGTGGTTGTTCGTGGCGATATATCCCTTTTGAGCATCGATTATAAAGCCGGAACCGCTTCCAGCTTCTTGAAGATCTGAATTACCAAAGAATCCTTGACTTGATTGGAAATTAGAAACTCCTACAACGGCGGGTCCAATATCTTTGGCAATTTGTGCTACTGGAAAGTTTGTTTGGTTAGTAGCTAGGCTAACAGGTGTAATTGAAGATGATTTGGCAGTTTGAGTTAGGGAAGTTGAGTTAGCGGGATAGATATACGGAAGTGCTGCTGCTGTAGTTAGTCCTCCAATGACTGCGCTAACTAAACAGAGACTAGTAATAGCGACAAATTTAGATTTTGGATTGCTTCGAACTATGGGCTGCGGTTGAGATGCAAATGACTCTTTGATCGCCTGGTTTTCATGATATTGATTTTCAAATGCATTAGTGTTGCTGTTATCCTCGATGGAACGAATTTCATCATCCATGATTATTGCCCCCTTATTTTTCTAAACAAATTCGTACATCGGCGTTTTTACGTTAACTTGTTTCGTGCTGCTTAAATAAGGATAACGAGAAAATGTTAAGGTTAAGGGTGCAAATTGTGAAAATTCCTTGTGGATAAGGTCAAAGCTTTGTGATCTTTATATACTAATGTAAAATTTAGGAAAAATGGGGGACGGTTAAATAAAAAAATTTAGTGCTTTAACTCCTAATGGAATTGGAGTTGAGCACTAAATTTAATCGGATGTCAACGTAAAGAAGTATTGTCGTTTCCGTTATCGTTAAGAAGTTCAATTAGCTAACGACATTCATAAGTTTTCCCTGAATAAATGACTTAATATTTCCGGCCATGAGCGTAATAAGTCTTTGCCTTGATTCATATCGTCTCCATCCAATGTGCGGAGTTAGGATAACATTTTTCATGTCAAATAAGGG
>JAUZPJ010000432.1 GCA_030706025.1 Bacillota bacterium
ACCTTCCGAAGGTTTTTCCACCTCCGCCAACAATACCCTCAAGGATCCTCCGGGAGGGGTATGCAAAAGGGCGTTTCCAATTAGGTTTACAAAGACCTGAGTTAAACGATCCGTATCCCCAATCACCTCTGGGACATTCCCCTCAACTTCGACATGTAGACCCCGTTCCTCAAATTCTATCGCAAATTGCTCCATAATTTTCTCCACAATCCGTCTGAGATTGACCGGCTTTAAAGACATAGGCAACTTACCAGCTTCCGCAAGACTCAACTGTTGAAGATCTCGCACCAAACGGATCAGCCTTAAGGTTTCATCCTGAATCGGAAGGATGGTTTCCGGTGTCGATGGGAGCACTCCCTCTTGAATCGATTCTAGCTTTCCGAGCATAACCGAAAGTGGTGTGCGTAATTCATGAGCAATGTCGGCAACCATATTGCGTCTAACTTCCTCATTACGAGTCAATTGTTCCGTCATTCGATTAAAGTCCCTAGCCAAAATGGCAATATCCCCATTCCCCTTAACCTCAACCCTTGACGTCAGATCCCCTTTCCCAACCTTCCGAACGGCCTCCATGAGACGATTCAGGGGTTCTGTAAAATGACGCGTCAACAGAAGACCCAAAAATAACGCCACAACAGACGTTAATATTAAACCGATAAGCATTGCTTGAATAATCGAGGTCCCAATGGTTTTTCCCAGTCGGCCATCCATAACACTAGGCCGTTGTTCTTGCCAAATATGCCCTACTATTTGCCCATTGACCTTAACCACCTGCCATTGTTTCGAGATCTTGTTATCACTCGGAAACTGTTTAAGCTGCTTTCCAAGATCTATGCTCGATGGATCCGCCACAACTCTATCCCCTTGGTCAAAGACTAAGAAACGCTGTGGGTCACGGGGAGGACGCCCCGGTCTCTGGTCCGACGCCTCAATAACTTTTAAGACATAGTCCTGAACCCCGCTCCAACCAGCGTGGTTCTCATAGTAAGCACTTGCAAGCTGACTCAAGCGATCGCTGTAGGCCTGCTGCACGTAGGATTCTGCATGATCCAATAAGGCCTGTGTTGACGTATAGGCAATGGCTGTAAAGACAATCGCCATAAAAAAGACCATTCCAATAAGTGCAAGAATAAACTTACGCCGTAACGTCATAGATTTTCTCCAAACCGATAGCCCACGCCAAACACTGTTTCTACATATTTTGGATCACTTGGGTTATCTTCAATTTTCTTACGCAAATTAGAAACATGCGTGTCGATCGAGCGTTCATAATAGAGGTATTCCTCCCCCATGGCTTGACGTAAAAGTTGAAGACGACTATATACCGTACCCGGTCGAGTCGCGAGCAAATGAAGAATGTTAAATTCAGTCGGGGTTAGGGAAAGTTCTTGTCCTCGTTTGGATACTTTATGGCTTGTGACGTCGATACTTAGTTCCCCACGGATTAAGATCGAGGAATTAGTCTCTTGTACACCCCCAGAGGAGCGCCGCAATACAGTCTTTATCCGGGCCGCTAATTCTCTCAGGCTGAACGGTTTGACGATATAATCGTCGGCCCCGAACTCCAATCCCAGGACACGATCAATCTCCTCGGATTTTGCAGTCAGCATGATAATCGGGATCGTGCTCGTCTCACGTAAGTGTTTACACATTTCCAAACCGCTCATCCCCGGTAACATCCAGTCTAACAGTACAAGATCTGGCTTTTCCTTTTCGATTAGCTCCATACCTTCGTTCCCATTGACCGCTGTTAGAACACTATAGCCTTCCCGTGAAAGGTAATTTCTCACTAGAGCAAGAATTTCCGGTTCATCATCAACTAAGATGATTTTCATTGTCTTCTATCCTTTCTTTTGCATCCCTCACTAACTTAGTGTCTACAAGAATAGTTTGAGCAAAGGATTCGCAATTATTTCCCGTTTTTTTATTAACGATTAAAAATCCCCTTTTACAGGGTTAATAAAAGAATCCGTTTGAATTATAGCTATAAGTATATCGCCTGAGTTTTAGATGCATTTGGGAAAATCCTCAAGATCTTATGGAGATTACATAATAAAACAATACCCTCACTTAAGATGTCCTAAGTGAGGGTATATTAATTAATTCTATTTTAGCATAAAAATAATCATTGTGTCTTTGGGGTATCAGGTAGAACTTGGTGGATAATTGAAGAGATTAACCGAGCTTGGGGAATTGGGGAGTGCACTGTTGCTGGCTTTGCCCGGTGTTTCCACTCCTGAACCTGAACCGTTGCTTCCTGCACTCTTTCCTGTTCCGGAACTTGGAAAAATTGGATCATTGGCGGAGGTCCCCTTAATCAGACTTGCTTTTCTAACTAACTTAGTAGCATCGATCGTTCCATATTTAGTGAGGGGTTTTCCCTCAATACGGATTTGGACTTGCTTGATGGTCGAAAACTGAGTCAATGTGTTGACTAACCCATAGAGCGCGACTTCGGGAGATACCTTGGAAT
>JAUZPJ010000433.1 GCA_030706025.1 Bacillota bacterium
GGAAGTAGTGGGCGGTTATCGGAAATATTAAACAATGTCCCCCTCGTTGAGGGAGGCAGAATTGTGATCACGGCAGTAACCCTTGAAACAATGTCTCGAGGACTGCAACTGCTTAAGGATTATCATTATCAGGAAATTGAGGTCGTTTCTATCCAAGCTGTGCGCTGGCAGGCCGTTGAAAACCTACACATGGCCCAAGCTTTAAATCCGGTCTTTATACTATCAGCACGAAAAGAGGGGAAATCATGATAATAACGTGGGGAAAATTCTATGGAGTAGGGGTTGGCCCTGGTGATCCTCAGCTCTTAACCTTACAAGCTGTCAACGTTTTACAATCGGTCGATTTGGTAGCTATCCCAAAATCAAAGATGGAGCGGGAAAGCGTTGCCTGGGATATCGCCAAAATCCATTGTCCATCTAACGTACGCCTCGTTGAATTGGAAATGCCCATGACATCGGACAAACAAGTTTTAGCCAAGGCGTGGCGAGATGGAGCGCAGACAATTTTAGCTGAGTTAAAACAAGGAAAATCCGTAGCCTTTATTACGTTAGGCGATCCTTCACTTTACAGCACTTACAGTTACCTGCTTAATATCCTTCAAGAAGAGTTACCTCAAGATTGTATCTCAACTGTACCAGGTATTATGGCCATGGCCGCTGCGGCAGCAAAAATTAATTTACCCCTCGCAACAGGAGATGAACCGCTCCTTATCTTGCCCAGCACCGACGATGTGGGACAGTTCCTTGATTTTCCCAACTTAGTATTGATGAAAGTTTCTCGTAGACTTCCGGAAATATTGACGCTTCTCGAAGAGCGGGAGAGAAAAGCTGTCTTATTAACCCGTCTAGGGCAGCCTGGAGAAAAAATCCGTTGGGAGCCTAAACCAGAGGACTTCGCATCCGAGAAAATTGATTACCTCAGTCTTTTATTGGTCAAAAAGGATTTGTTAGGGAGGGAAAACGGTTGAGTGAGAACAAAGTTAACGGAGAAGTAATTTTCGTCGGTGCTGGTCCGGGGGATCCAGAGCTGATCACCCTAAAAGGCACCCGTGCGTTAGAACGAGCAGACCGTGTAATTTACGCCGGATCTTTAGTTAATCCGGCATTACTAGAACTTTGCCGTCCGGGAACCCCTTTCCATGACAGCGCCCATCTCACGCTCGAAGAAGTCATCGCTTTGATGAACGAGGGTATCAAACGTTGCGAAACCATTGTGCGGCTCCATACCGGTGACCCCAGTATGTACGGAGCAATAAGAGAGCAATTCGAACAGTTGGATCAACTGGGAATCCCGTATTCCGTTATTCCAGGAGTCAGTTCGGTGTTTGCCGCCGCAGCGGCCGTCAAGCGCGAATTTACCTTGCCAGATATTAGCCAAACCTTAATTCTTACTCGTTTGGCTGGGCGCACTCCGGTACCGGAACGCGAAGCACTTGCCAAATTAGCACAACATCAAACGAGCATGGCTATTTTCCTAAGTGTTCAAGATATGGGTTCTGTTGTCGCAGCTTTATTGGAAGGCGGCTACCCTGTCTCCACTCCCATTGCGGTAGTTGCGAAGGCCAGCTGGCCGGATGAGGAAGTTTTGTTGGGAACCCTTGATACCATTGTCGAAAAAGTTAAAGAAGCCGGAATCCGCAAGCAGGCTCAAATTTTAGTTGGGGATTTCTTAGACCCAGCTAACGGATATGCCCGATCGAAACTCTATGACCCAACTTTCACTCACGAGTACCGCAAAGGAACAGAAGCGTGAAAGCAGCACTTCTGGCCTTGACGGATCGAGGGATGATCACTGCCCAGCGCATCGGGGATGAACTTCCGCTCACTGTTCAACCGGAGTTTTTTATTCACGAAAAGTCATTGAGTCTTAACACGAAACCTCACGAAGAGCGGGAACAAACAAATTTTCAAGAAAAACTGCATGTGTTTAAACGTTTAGGAGATGTAGTCCCAAGCCTATGGAAAGAGTATTCTGTTCTTATCTTTGTTATGGCTACAGGAATTGTGGTGCGCCAAATTGCTCCCTTAATTGACCGTAAAGATCGGGATCCGGCTGTACTGGTTTTAGACGAAGAAGGAAAATTTATTATCCCTTTGCTTTCTGGGCATTTGGGTGGTGCAAATTCTTGGGCAAATGAGATCGCCTCTCACATTGGGGCTCAAGCGATTATCACAACGGCCACGGACGGGCGAGGATTGGTCGCGCCAGATGAATACGCCCGCAGGTATGGCTGGAAAGTGGATCCGATTAACCATTTACCAATGGTTAACCGCTTACTTCTAGAACGAGGATTTCTTAACGTCTGGACAAGTTACCCGCTGAAACCTGAACACACTTGGATGGAGGATAGCCATTATCGTTTCGTGTCGAAAAACGAGAAGAATAAAGCAAACGTTATCTTAGATGCTTTTCCAAGCATGGATGCGAAAGAGGATTGCCTTTTCTTGGTACCGCC
>JAUZPJ010000434.1 GCA_030706025.1 Bacillota bacterium
CAGCGAAATTCACCTAAACCCTAAACCCACAATAGAATTGGAGGGGTAATTATGCCAAAGGTTTTGGTCGTCGACGACGAACCTAAGATTCTTAAGATAGTGGAACACTGCTTGATACGGGAAGGCTATGAAGTGATCACAGCCCTCGACGGAAGCCAGGCAATCGAGCAATTTCACCGCCAAGAACCTGATCTGGTCATTCTGGATCTAATGCTTCCCCATGTGGATGGTTTTCAGGTTTGTCGGACAATTCGGGAGACCTCCTCAATTCCTATCATCATTCTTTCCGCTCGTAATGAAGAACTTGACAAAATATTAGGTTTCAACCTTGGTGTCGATGACTATTTAACGAAACCTTTCAGCCCTGTAGAACTATGCCTGCGGATAAAGGCCGTCTTGCGTCGGACTCGACAAGAACAAAGCACCCTCAATCCAGAATCACCCACCTTTTTGCATAACGGACTTCGCATCAATCCGTCCACTCGGGAAGTTTTTATCGACGATGTTCCGATAGAACTAACAGCCAAAGAATTCGACCTTCTTTGGTTTTTCGTCAAGCATCCAAACAAAGTCTTTACCCGTAAACAATTACTCTATCAGATTTGGCAATCTGATTATTATGGCAACGATGATGCCGTTACTGTTTTAATTAGTCGATTACGAGATAAAATTGAACAAAGTAAAAGCCAACCCTCTTTCATTAAAACTCTAAGAGGTGTTGGCTATAAATTCGTTATTGAATAAGTAATGTTTAAAACTAGTACTTAAATCCTGCACTTGTGCGGAAGGTATCTCGTGCAAAAATATAATCGTCAATCAACATATCCGAGAATGGTAGTCCGCTCAAGCTAAAGAATCTTTCCCAACCGATCCGTTCAACCCATTCTCCCAGTCTTTCACCACTGCGAGCATTAGCAATCCAGAGTTCCAAGATGCTGCGAATTGCTTCTGTCACTTCAGGCCAACGTGGAGGATTGTTGGGCAGGAACGGGATCACCATACGGGAAAAACTAGGTGCAGTACGGGCATTGGAAACTTTACCTCCAATAAGAATTGCAATGCCGTCGTTCTTAGGATCGTAAATTTCCATTGCAGGAGACATCGTATAGCAGTTACCGCAATACATACATTTATCTTCATTGACAATAACACTCTTGTTCTTCGGATCGGGACGAATAGCTCCTGTCGGGCAACTGGCTACCAGAGTAGGAATTTCAGTTGTTTTGCGGAGCTTTTCATGATCAATACGAGGAGGGGTTCGGTGAACACCGACAATCCCAATATCACTGCAGTGTGTTGATCCACACATATTTAAGCAGCATGCCAAGCCCATTTTTAATTTAGCGGGTAGTTTCATGGATGTGAAATATTCATATAAATCATCCATTACGGATTTAACGACGCCTGAAGCGTCGGTTGCTGGAGTGTGACAGTGTACCCACCCTTGAGTGTGAATAATATTGCTAATAGCTGCCCCCGTTCCACCAACACATAAACCTTTAGCTGCTAGGGCATCAATCAGTGGGTTAACTTTAGCTTCGTCCGAAACTAAAAATTCAATGTTGCTGCGGGTCGTCCAGCGAAGGAATCCATCACAGTAATCATCAGCAAGTATGCATATATCACGTATAAAATCAATGCTAACCAACCGAGGAGTAGCTACCCTGACACTATATAGTGCTGCGCCGCTTTCGGAAACGTGTTTGAGTACGCCTGAACGCGGGATCTCATGATATTTCCATTGGCCATAGTTTTCTTTAATAATTGGAGGAAGCATTTCTTTATAATTTGGAGGTCCTTGGTCCAACTTTGCCATGATTATCCACCTCTCATAAGCTGCTTAATTATATAATAATTTTGTATAATCTAGAGTTTTGATCCATCGAGTGCTGTCCCAGACCTGTCAAGTTCATCCTGCGGCCAGAATACATACGGGTTAGCACGTGGACGAAAGACCATTTGCGGCACTGGAGGAATTTCCGCTTCACGCAGGAATTTACCCATTCCTACACGGTAAATCAATTCACCAAGCCGTTCGCGGGCTTTAGCGTTTTCATCCCACCATTCCCAAATGCGGCGCACAAGATCCTTGAACTCTCCATAATCATCTTCTGCTTCCATTTTCATAAAAGGAACGATGACTGAGGACATAAAGGCGGACTGTACGATTGTCGATTTTCCACCGACTAAAATACTAGCGCCTTTTTCTTTGCCGGCTCGAATAGCTTTGGGCATCATATTAATACAATGCATACAGCGCGTGCAATCTTCGTTAACCACTGTCAACTCTTGAGTTTCTTGATTGTAGTTAAGACAACCGGTTGGGCATTTATCGCAAACCTGACCTTGAATATCAAATTTCTGCTCTGCATATTCTTTGATGGCGTCTTGATCGATTCTGATTGTATCGCGCCAAGTTCCGATTACAGAGATATCGGCACGGGCAATCGAGCCCG
>JAUZPJ010000435.1 GCA_030706025.1 Bacillota bacterium
AGGCAGTCTTTGACAACCAGTTCATTTTGAACCCCCCTTAACTTTATTTGTGTTTATTGTTATGGAATTTTACAACTTTTATACAGCCTTTTAAAAAAGCATTTGCACATTTATCCTTAGCAGTTCCGACGGAAGGGTCAAGCAATGAATGGTTGGAACCAGTCGATGGTGATGCTTATGACAAGCTGAAATAACAATGAGGATAAAAAATGTTAGGAAATTTTAGCTATTCCAACCCCACTAAATTGTATTTCGGAGAGGACTCGTTAAATTCTTGAATAACCAGTTTACAAAAACAACTAATTGAAAGCTTAAGAACGATCTACCATATGGCAAGTCCTACGGAAGTTCCCTAGCTTTGGGAAAGACCGTACCGGTATCTGCTCAACTTAGAGCACCTAATTCTGCAAGTTATGAAGATACCAATAGGTCATCGCCAGGTAACGAGCGAAAGACTGCCATAAGGCAGTCTTTCTGCGTATCGTCACGACTCGCAATGTGGCGAAAGGCTCATCAAACTATATTACCATCCACGCTCGGACATTCTCTCATTATGGGGTAACGTTGAGATTTCGAGCCCAGGCATTGCTTCCCCTAGGTCTTTGGAGACTTGAGCGAGAATTTCCGGATCGTTGTAGTGAGTTGTAGCAGCAACAATTGCTTTGGCGCGAGCTATGGGGTCTTTAGACTTAAATATTCCGGAGCCAACAAAGACGCCATCACATCCTAGCTGCATCATGAGGGCAGCATCTGCAGGAGTGGCTAATCCGCCGGCCGCGAAATTAACAACGGGGAGTTTCCCTAATTCAGCAACTTGAACGACAAGGTCATACGGTGCGGCGAGATTTTTAGCAGCGGTCATTAATTCTTCTTTAGGGAGATTTTGAAGACGCCGAATTTCGCTCATCACCATACGCATGTGACGAACGGCTTCGACAACGTTTCCTGTGCCGGGTTCACCTTTAGTACGTATCATGGCAGCGCCTTCTCCAATGCGACGAAGGGCTTCGCCTAAGTTTTTAGCACCACAAACAAAAGGAACGGTAAACTCATGTTTGTTGATATGGAACTCTTCATCAGCTGGGGTTAAAACTTCACTTTCATCGATATAGTCTGCCCCGAGAGACTCCAAGATTTGAGCTTCGACAAAGTGACCAATTCGAGCTTTGGCCATGACGGGGATTGTTACAACATCCATAATCCGTTGAATAATAGTAGGATCGGCCATCCGCGCTACTCCACCTGCTGCTCGAATGTCTGACGGAACTCGTTCAAGAGCCATAACGGCGCAGGCTCCGGCTTCTTCGGCAATTTTTGCTTGCTCAGGGGTGGTCACATCCATGATAACTCCGCCTTTGAGCATTTCAGCTAAACCCTTTTTAAGAGCCCAGGTACCTTTTTCCGACATGGTAACTCCTCCTAAATATAATGAATAAAATTCCTGGGGACATAAGCGGAGCGCAGTGATGTAATCACCGCGCCCTAATAAACGAGGGGGTGGATTAGTCAGGAGTAGAGAATCGAAGTGAAAAGAGAGTTAGCGTTTTAGTCACCGATGGGTTTTAGGCGGCAGAGGAAGTGGCGGAGAACGGGAGGCTCATAAGTGAATTCTAAGCCTCTAACTTGGTCACGACGTTCCCAGATCTTAGCCAGCGCGTCCACGACAACGTCCATGTGGCGGTCAGTATAGACGCGTCGGGGAATGGTTAAGCGCATGAAATCAACATCAGCTTTCTTCTGTTCTCCAGTAAGAGGATCACGACCAAGGAGTAAGGAACCGACTTCAACCGGCCGAACGCCAGCTTCGAGGTAGAGTTCGTTACAAAGTGCCTGTGCAGGGAATTGGTCAGCTGGGATATGAGGTAAGAATTTACCTGCATCGACGAAGACTGCATGACCGCCAACGGGCCATTGAATGGGGATGCCACGCTTACGAAGTTCTTCACCCAGGTATTCAACTTGCCCAATACGACTTTCAAGATACTCAATATCTAGGCCCTCTTGTAAGCCAACGGCGAGAGCTTCCATATCGCGACCAGAGAGGCCTCCGTAAGTGACGAATCCTTCCATCGGGACACAGCTTGTTGAAGCGGCTTGATAAAGCTCTTCATTATCCTTGATCGCAATCATTCCACCCATGTTGACGATGGCATCTTTTTTCGCACTCATGGTAAGGAAATCTGCCAGGGAGTACATCTCACGAATAATCTCCTTGATGCTCTTGTCAGCATAGCCCTCTTCACGTTTCTTAATGAAGTAAGCATTCTCAGCATAACGGGCTGAGTCCATGTTTATTTTAAGGCCGTATTTGTCAGCGATTTTCTTAACGCCACGAACGTTTTCCATGGAGACAGGTTGACCGCCGGCAGAGTTACAGGTCACGGTGACAATAATGAAAGCGATGTTTTCTGCGCCTTTTTCGACAATGAAATTTTCCAACTTATTAAGGTC
>JAUZPJ010000436.1 GCA_030706025.1 Bacillota bacterium
CAATTCGATATGAGCCATTGTGGTATCAAAGTGCATATTCCCGAGAACGTATTGACCCTTTTTGCCCAGGTGTGGAAAAAGAACTTGCTCTGCCCCGCGACCTTGGTGCGTTGGAATTACGTAGTTATAATCGAAGATATCCTTAACGGCATCCTTGACTTTGTAGAAGGATTTGCTTCCAGCATAAGCCTCGTCTCCGATCATGAGTGCGGCCCATTGCTGATCACTCATTGCACCTGTACCAGAATCGGTAAGAAGATCAATATAGACATCCTCAGACTTTATAAGGAAAGGGTTGTAACCCGCTTCCTTTAACTTTTGAATACGTTCTTCGCGGGAAATCATACGAATTGGTTCTACCATTTTAATGCGAAAAGGTTCAGCTTTTCTAACCATTGGTGTGTATCCTCCTTTAATGACTAGCTCGTTTTATGAAACTGTATTAAGTTATTTGCAAATTTCGTGCCAAGAGTTGAATGAGGAAGAAAGGAGCTTTTTTAGGTAACTTAAAGTTAATTGATAAGAATACTTGACAAGTTTTCTTATAGCTGATAAAAAAACTTATCAAATAATACTTATAATACTTAACTCTAACCTAATCTTTTTAATTATTATGAGAAAAAGCACCCGATATTCGGGCGCTTTCCATCAAGTATCTGACGTTAGTATTGGTTTAATGAGCTGATTTTTTCACCTTAAACCCAATCCAAAGTATGAGCAGCCATACAGGAAGAACGTATACCGCCATTTTCATGCTGTCCATAGTGGTCATAAGAACCACAATCATAATGAGGAAGGCAAGGCTAATATAGTTCGTGAGCGGATGCAAAGGGGTTTTGAACTCGATTTTATCGACTTCCCCTTGAGCTGTTTTAGACTTACGAAATTTAAGGTTCGTAATAATAATCATCGTCCAGTTGATGATTCCTGCAATGATCGCAACGGAGATAAGATACATAAAAACTTTACCGGGAATCAGGTAATTGAGGATTACAGCTACAAGAGTAATCCCAGAAGAAGCCAAGACTCCAACGAAAGGTATACCATTTTTGTTAATCTTGCCAAAGATTTTTGGCGCATTTCCTTGCATTGCAAGACTATGAAGCATACGCCCGTTGCTATAAATTCCGCTATTATAGACAGATAAAGCCGCGGTCAGAACGACGATATTAAGAATGGTTGCGGCAGCCGAAATACCCATCTTAGAAAAAATCTGTACGAAGGGGCTGCCGTCTACACCCACCTGATTCCAAGGATAGATAATCATCATTACAGTCAGCGCACCAACATAGAAAATGAGAATTCGCCACATAACTTGGTTAATCGCTTTGGGAATAGTTTTTTTCGGATTATCTGCTTCTCCGGCAGTAATCCCTATGAGCTCAATTCCGCCAAAACTAAACATGACAACGACAAGGGAGAGAATTAAACCCTTAAATCCGTTGGGCAAGAATCCACCATGAACCCACAAATTGCTAAAGCCAGTTGCATGTCCATTGATTCCTGAGAAAATTAGGAATAGGCCAAAGATAATCATGCCAAGAATGGCGACGACTTTAATAATAGCGAACCAGAATTCGAACTCACCATACATTTTGACATTGACAAGATTGGCCAAGGTGATAATGACGAGAAAAACGAGAGCTGAGGCCCAGTGAGGGACATTGGGAAACCAATAGTTAATATAAATACCTACAGCAGTTAATTCAGCCATACTTACGACAATATAGTTAAACCAATAGTTCCAGCCGGAGAGAAATCCAGGGAATTCGCCCCAATACTTATACGCAAAATGGCTGAAGGAGCCGGAGACAGGTTCATCAACGGACATTTCTCCGAGCATCCTCATGATGAAGAAGATAACCAGACCACCGATTAGATAGGATAAGGTGATTGCAGGACCGGCTAGTTTAATCGTTTCTGCCGAGCCATAAAAGAGACCTGTACCGATTGCTCCACCCAGGGCAATCATTTGGATATGCCGGTTTTTTAGGCCACGCTGCATATCATGTTCATTTGCGCTCATAAGACATCTCCCTTCATACGAATAAAACAATCATGATGACCTGTCTGAAAATATTGCAAGTTTTGTGCCAGGTAAATATTTTCCCGAATATTGTCATTGATTGCAAATCGATGGGAGAATAAAAGAGTTTAATTTAGTTTTTGCCAAATCTTCGAGGAATACAAACTAAGGGATTGATAAGAAAAAGTGACAAAGTTTTTTATCAGTCGATAAGAAACTTTGTCACTTTAAATTTAACGAACGGGTTTATTTATTCTCCTATTCCATAGGTTTTCATTTTATTAAGAATAGTTGTATTAGAGACCCCTAATACTTTTCCTGCTTTGCGAGAAGAGTGGTGAGTTTCTAATACTTTGAGTAAGACTTGACGTTCAACCTCAGCAACAATTTCTTTAAGAGTCGGCCATTCATCATAAACAGGAAC
>JAUZPJ010000437.1 GCA_030706025.1 Bacillota bacterium
AAAGATACATAGCATAGGAAGGAACCAATTCTTCAGGAGAACTTGGTAGAAAAGATTTGTATCTACTTGACGTAATGGATATATCGCAATTTTAATACTGGTACAATTCTGGGTATAGACTTCAAAGTTAAGGAAATCAAAACGGCAGGTCAAAATTGCTGTATATCGTTGACCTTTGATTTAGAATAATCTATAATAAATTTTAACAGATCCCACCACGCCTCTTCATTGGAAAGCGTACCACGGTGGGCCATTTTATTTTGGAGGCTCTTTATGTATGTACGATAGAGCAGTCAAGCCACCTACAACCTATGAGGAACAACTAAAGATACTCAAGGATAGGAATCTAATTATTCCATCTCAATTGAGAGCTTAAAAATGGCCTTTTTTAAATGTGACCTTTTGGTTAATGACAGCCCTCAGATATGGGGGCTGTTTTACTTGTTAGGGATACTCAGGGGCAATTAATACGTAATCCCTGATTTCATAGTAGAGCTGGGCCTGATCACATTATTTAGGTGTTCACGGATATCGATTATTAGAATATCGTTAACGGTTAAAGGTATTTGAAATGGCGGATATCAAATTCGAAATCAAAGAGACAATTGGAGTTCTTTCCGAATCCTCGAAAGGCTGGAAAAAGGAACTTAATCTTGTAAGCTGGAACGATAAGGCACCAAAGTATGATCTCCGGGAATGGTCGCCGGACCATGTTAAGATGGGGAAGGGCATAACGCTAACAAAAGAAGAACTAGAAAAGTTAAGAGATATTCTGAGTGGAATCAATCTGTAAAATAGGAGAATATGCGATGATTCATGAGATAAGGTTGCAGACCAAAAGTCGGGACGAAATGCTCGACATAACAGCACAGGTTGAAGGAATCCTGGTTCAGGAAAATGTGCAAGACGGACTTATCGTTGTTTATTCACCTCATACTACAGCTGGGATAACGATCAACGAAAATGCGGACTCGGATGTACAAATAGATATCTTGCGGAGGCTTGATGAGATTTACCCTCGGGATGATGCCAAAGATCGGCACGTTGAGGGGAATTCTGCTATTGGAAAAAGATATACGTTATTAAAAATTCGACAAATTCTCTCTTGAAGCCGAAAGGAACATGTGTTCTAATAATAAGAGCACAAGAGTTCTAAGGAGGGGATTAAATTTGGAAGTTCAAACGCATTGTGATCAAGGCTACGATGAAAGCTTCAGTGGGGTTTGTACACAAGTTGAAGTCAAGGTCAGCGTGGATGATGGAGAGACATGGACTAGGCGTATAATCAACATAGCCTCCGATTTGAACGGATCGGGCCTTGAGGCTGGTGAAATTGTTCAGTTACAGGGAGAGAAGTATAGGATCTTGGCGGGGGATGATGGACTATGGATTGAGCCAATACGCAAACCAGTTGGTGAAAAAAAGCAAGCGAGACGAGTTAATCTATAAGGAAGCCCGCACACCTCGCAAGAGTATGGACTTTCTTTATAAAAAACGCACTTCCGAAGAAGGGTTTTTATATTCCCATTAAATCCAAAGTTAACCTCATTCGGCAAGCGGCAAATGGAGAGGAAGTAGAATGAATATAAAATCAAGTCTAATCTTACACGATGAGGCAGAAAGCATTTACGCCCATGTCGATGAGGAGATCAATAATAACCCAGAATGCAAGGCGCTAGAATCTGAGAACAGAAAGTTAGGACGAGAAATGATGGAGCTGCTCGGACCTAATCGCACAGTGTTTATAGATTACGAAAAAATTAATTATTTAATGGAGAGTTATCGCGTGGAAAGCGCTTACAAAATAGGGCTTAGGGAAACGTCTTGCCAAGGACAATGCCTACCAAAATGCCGACCAAAAGATTAATAAGCATTTTAAGCATTTAATTCTGTAACAAATAGTTGCGACTGCGAAACATAATTGCTATTGTAAAAGGGACGTAAAATGAGAGCAAAAGCTATAAAGCTAAAAAGTTGCGATATACGCAACAAATCACCTTGAGGACCATCGTTTTTTTAGCGAATTGCCTAAACACATATTTGGTTTAAAAGTTTCAAGTTGCATGCTCCATAATTTCTGGTATTGAAACCATGCACATTCTTCGAAAAATGCCGTTAATATCTTTTTGGTATCAGAGCCATTATTTCCACTCTTGTTCGCTTCCAAGCCGGATTGAGGTTTAGCGTAGCATCATGCCAAACCAAATAATTCCAGCATATACTGGGATAAATACGACAATAAGGGGTTATAAAAGTGGAAGCTAACCTAATAAATCGTCTACTCCTTAAAAAGGAATACTGCATCTCTTTTTATAGTCTTCCAACACGTAACCCCTACTTTGATAATGATATTTCTCCCACCAAAACTGGCAACAACCCTGCTATTCAAAGAGAAAAAATTGGTGACAAAAATTACCCTAATCGAATACAGGATATTTCGGAAGTA
>JAUZPJ010000438.1 GCA_030706025.1 Bacillota bacterium
ATCGTGAAGGTCACCCTTAACCGTTCCGATCACGACCTTGCCGGCTGAAGGCATATCACTGTCGGCAATCAGCGGTTTAAGAAGTTCTATTCCTGTGCTCATAGCTTTTGCGGACATCATAACCTCGGGAACAAACATATCTCCTGCTTTAAAACGAACTCCGACAACATTCATCCCGGCCATTAATCCCTGATTAATTATTTCTAAAGGATCAACACCCTTATCAATCAATTGTTGAGTTAAATTCTTAGCTCCAGCAAAATCACCATTAATTACAATTTGGGCTAAACTGTTAAAATCACTCATTGAACTATTCCTCCACACTTCGTTAATTCTCCACGTAGTACTACCATTGTTTTTTAAAACTATTAAGCAATTATCCCTCTCACTACTATAAAAGAGAGTTCCCTCATCGATTCTCGAAAATACATACCTAAAACCGACATATAACACGATAAATTAAACCCCTGACCTCTGGCCACTGTTAATAGTTCCTAACCTTTTGCGGGCTTCTTGGAGAACAGCTTCGATCCTCTCCCGGACCACATCGCTGACAGGTTCAGGCTGATGTGTTTCCAGAATAGATTTAATTCTATCCCTGGCCCGATCGATCATTGTTTTGCTCCCATTCGCGGCCCAATTATCGTAACTGGTAAAATCCGAGAGTTCCGGTCGCCAGTTCTCCCGGAAATGTTTCGCCGTATGTTCATCCCCAAGGAAATTGCCGCCCGCTCCTACCCGCTTAATCGCTGCTACCCCTAAGGATTCTTTATCGGTATCAATACCTTTTAGCATTCGTTTAGTCCGCTCAATGACTTCGTTAGAAATAACGAGTAGTTCTAACGATCCCGTTAAACCAAATTCCATGTAAAAGACATCATGCATTAGATTACAGCCCTGGAGTGCACCCATGAGCGTAAACATCGTCGATTCTACGATAGCCTGTTCATCGCAAACCTTAGCATTGCAGCACCCGGCATATCCCCAAGACGGAAGTTGGTAGTAGTGAGCCAGATCAACAACTCCCCCCTGGAAAAGCACGGCCTCAGGGGTTCCATAAACTGCCTGCATCGTCTGCATATCCATCGGAGAATTGCCATAGCCGTAAACAAACGGTGCCCCCGGTGCTTTTAATTGGTGGAGAACCAAGCCGCTCAGTGCTTCAGCATTAGCCTGAACTAAGGCTCCCGCAACCGTCGTAGGGACTGTGCCCCCAGCAACCCCTCCGCAGGCAAAATTCGTCGGAACACCATTTTCTGCAGCAATCAATAATTTATCGACAGACTCCTGTGGGTGTTTGAGCGGTGAGGACGGTTCGTTGTAAATCATGAACAGTGGTTTCTGGCGCAAACGTTCCTTGCCGCCTACAGCGCATGCTGCCATCTCGATGATATCCCGCAGGGTATCCCCATCTTCAGCAATAACCACCTGAGGTTTCACTGTATTCTGGACCATGATGGCATATTGTTCACGGTTAATCATGAGAGGTGCAACATCGGACAAATGGCCCATCGACATCACAAAATCAATATTTGGCAGACTGTCACAGAGTTTAATGGCGTTGGCCACATCCTCTTTACGCCATCTGCGTCTTTCAAGTGTGAAGGGATCTAGGTAATTCAGCGTATCTGATCCTGTACCAAAATGTACGTTATTTCCTTCTAAATAAAGCGCCGCTTCCCCGTTTCGGTTATATAGGGTTACGCGCGAAGGTGCGGATTGCAGAGCTTTTTTCACCAGATGGCTCGGGAAATAAACCCGGTTGCCGTTTTCCACTACTGCCCCCGCCTGCCGAAGAAGTTCAACTGCCTCTTCATGGTAAATTACCATACCGGTTTCTTCGAGAATTTGACAACTGGCCAGATGAATCTCTTCAGCTTGTTTTTCCGAGAGTGTTCGAAAAAACAAACCGTTCCCATGTGAACTGCCTACTCCCATTTACGATACCTCCTAGTTCATGCCTAACGGCCTCTAAGCTTAAAACCCAAACTCACATTTTTATTACTTGCATCCGTACTCTTAACGTAATTTTTTCTTCTTCTCAGTTTCAGCTATAATTTCGCTCATGCCCGTGCGAATTCTATCATCTAATAACTCTGGAGTATGAGAGGCGACAATCTCTTTGGCCAACGCTTTAGCATTATCTTCAACCGTCTTAGACCCCTGCTCTTCCCAAGGATCCCAGTTGGAACGATTAAACTGTTTGGGGGTCCAGATTTCTTGGCGGAAGTGTTCAAAGGTATGGGGATGAGCAACGTAGTTTCCGCCCGGTCCGACATCATCGATCACATCGACGGCCATCGTCTCTTCATCAATACGAGTCCCACGCCCAATATAACGTGCAGCATCCATAAAATCATTACACATAGTAAGGAATGTTAAGGAACCGGTTTTCCCGCCTTCAAGGTATCCCACATCATG
>JAUZPJ010000439.1 GCA_030706025.1 Bacillota bacterium
TCAGCTCCAATTTTTCATATGGATAACACTGTGACCGCGAGTTTGAACGACTTCCCCACCCACTTTACAGTTTCGATACCGGAGAATTGCGAAAAACTGCACAGGGCCTTTTTGGAGTATGTGGAAAAGGCTGAGGTTAACGGTACACCTGAACAAGTAGCCAGCAGCGAAGTAAAACACAGCATTTACTGGGTCAATACATCGATTGGGGTTCCTCTCTTTGCCTACAGCAGACTCCGGAGTTTAGAGACAATGTATGAATATCGAGCCCCGAATGACCCTGGTATCCATCTGCGCGACGAATGGCGTACCTTTCCTTCGCCCTTCCCCGACAAAGCGGATCCAGAACATCGAATGGATAAGAATCGAGACCAAAGGGAGTTATTCAGGCGAGCTTTAGAACTTGGAATCATCGTAGAAGACAGTAACATTAAACCGAAGTTTACGATTAAGCAACTCCCGCCGGTGACCGTTCAGAATCGTGCCCGGATTTTTGACATGCCCGTACGACGAATTCCAATTTTCCAAAGTATCGATCTTGAATCAGCGGAGGACAACTTTTTGCGGGTACCCAGTTACTCAAAGATTGTGAGACAACAACTCGATGAGATCGAGCGGGTTGACCTAGAACTCGAGAGACTGGAAAAACTTAATCGAGAAGAAAAATTAAAGTGGGAGAGGCTGAATGAATTAATCTTGGCTCTGGTAAGTGGAACCCTTTACTGGGCAGGCCCTAAGCTTCTTTATCGTAATGACCCGGATGCGGAAGCTTGGTCTCCATTAGTCGATAAGCTGGAACATGAAGATTTCTATTTAGTTGCCTTTGATACCTATCGTGGAAAACAAGAACGCCAAATCCAGAAATTAGTGGCTACTGACAGAGCGAAACGGGACCAGATGGATGCGGGCAAGATTAAGGAGCGTTTGATCGAGCTAAAAGAAGAGTTTGCAGGGATCAAGGCCCATTTTGATAATAAGAGGCTCGATGGTAAAGCGGTTGATGAAAAATGCCTGGCGTTTTTGACGGATGCTCTAGACAGGGTTAACTTCTTGACGAGTGTTTACTAAGCGGAGGGTAGGATATGCTCAATAACTTAGATGTAAAGGCCGCACTTGCCGTGCAAATTCGCAGGTATATTGACCAGGAGCATCTCGAGCTGGAGCATAGAGGGGAGGCGGGAGCAACCCCCAATCTCAACTCTTGTGTATTGTTGGTGGGTTTAGGCAACCAGGGAGCAAAAACAGTCTCCCGAATCATGCGGGAACTCTATAGGATCGGGATTTTTTCAGAATCCTACACTGGTCTAGCCCTGGTCGACACCGATTTTCCGGAAAGGGATCATCAGATTGAGTATATTGTTCTGGAAGATTGCAATATTCCACGGAATAGGGTCCAAGAGAAACTGGTGAAGAAAAAGGACGAGATTGTAGGAACCTTAGAAGCTCTCAATACAAGGCTTACGAAAGTCATGGAAAGAACCAGCGCAAATATTAAGATTTATGTCGTGAGCGATTTGTCCGATAATCTATTTGCGAGCTGCTCAACATTTCTGTGTTTGTTGGATGACAAGCTTAACAGTTATTTTGTTGCTAATACCGGCATCGAATTTACGGGCCTGTTTTTTCAAAGTGCTATGCTCAAAACTAAACTGGAACAGGCAAAGGTCTTTGCCGCTTGGCAAGAAATCAAGGAAATGTCTTCTCCTGACTTTAAATTAGACCTCGACATGGGGGGCCTTCCTGGTCAGAGCGGGAACAGGATCTCTTGTAAGAAGCCGATTTTTGCCATAGCTTACTTGTACTCTGATTTTAACGAAAACTTCTCTCCCATCTTGACGACAGGCGACGGGGACTTCAGGGTGGCAGAGATGTTAGCCACACTTGTCTATTTGAAGAGTAGTTCACAATTTAATGAAGCAAGAATTTATCATTCCCTTCAGATGCCTTCGCCGACTGTGGTCAATGGCCTGCCACGTTATGCTGCAATAGGCTATAACAAAAAATCAATTAAGATCTCTCCGATTTTTACCGATATCTGCTGGTACCTTTTGAAGGAAATCCTGAACGCTAACAAAAACAAGGCGGGGTACATCAGTCAGGACTGGGAAACGGTATTGAATGAATTGGAAATCGATGACTCTGGGATTGAAACATTAGGATCGGCCATCTATTCTTCTGTTAATGAGACCCTCAAGGAAATTGAAGAGCTTCACCTTCGCCTAGAAAGGAGCGTCGTGAAAGAACTACTTGCGGAAACGCTGAATACGGTGGAAGGATTATTGCTTGGTAATCATGCTAAAATAGTGTTTGATGAAAGAGTCGTAAAGGCAGCCAAACAAATAACAGAGGAATATCTGCCGAAGCAGTTAGAAAGTTTTAAGAAAACCCTCAAAGGTTATTTGCAAAACGAA
>JAUZPJ010000044.1 GCA_030706025.1 Bacillota bacterium
CGCAATAAATAATGGCACCAAACGCTAAACATTTATAGGGTGTATTAAAATGGGCGCCTCCCGATACTCTTCTCAATAAACCACCGAAAGCGGCTGCAATCACGGTTGACAGAAAAACATTTAAGACATAACTTAAAACTACTATAAGAAGAGCGCCAAGAATGGCCAGAAGTGCCGTTTCGATGGCATACGAAATAATTTCTCTTTTATCGTCGTTATATCCGAGCTCATTTGTTAAACTATTCGCAAGCTTGCTGCTAATTAAATTGAACATGAATATAAGCCTCTCTTGGTCAAGAACTTCTTAAACAGATACGCCAAAACAAATAGCAAGATAACATGAGGTTCTGCAATGACTATCTTTAGAACAGGGTGAAAAGATAGTGTATTTGGTGTTACTCCAATAACATACATTAGTATTGATAAGCAAACCATTTCACATATAATAGCAACCAAAAAACTTGCGAAGCTGGCAATTAGTGCTAAACTTATATCTCCATTACTGTACCACATTATAAATGCAAACAATAAAACGATCGACAAGATAGTATGTACCCCAAAAGGGACGGTAAATAGTCTCACTACATACACAAAAACTGCTAATACTGTACCCATGCATAAAGCGATACTCCACTTTAGAGGTATTCTGGCAATTACAAAGGCCAGTGTAACAATTGCTGTTAGTTCAGGTATACCTTGGAAAAGTAAACTCACCAACGAAATATTAATTTATCCCATCCCCTCTGCTATTGTTTTTTGAATTTAATCTCCTTATGCTTCTATTTTTAACAAGCTTAGAGCTTAATTCATGATTACTTCAAACGAAAGAATGCCCATCTGCTGAACGCATGCAGATAGGCATTTAGTGCATTCTGCAACCCGGCCGCCCTGACAGTATTCAGCTAACTGCTTTAGGCCCGTGGCTTTGCGTCTCTATTTTTCAATAGATTTGCCTTGCATTTTAGTAATTTGCAATGATCATAGCTTAACTTACTAGATTCAAAATTTATCGTCTAAATATTTACTCTAATAAACTAATCTATTGACATCTATTCTACAAACTCCTCACATTTCCTTCCAATTAACAAAATAATTATTTACTTTGGTTATTTCTAACATTATTCGAGTGTTCTTTCGTAAATAGTGAGATCTTTTAAACTTAGATCCCCTTAATCGTTAACTCACCATCATAGGATGTAATGATCTTATACAAATCGGGTCGACGGTCTCGAAAGATTCCCCATTCTAAGCGTTGCTTTTCTAATTGATCCAAGTCGAATTCTGCCACAAGCACCGTTTCGTCGATACGGTTAGCTTCAACTACCTTATTTCCTTGAGGACCAGCTATAAAAGAAGATCCATAAAACGTAATCTTGGAGTCGTCATCTTCTTCTACCCCAATGCGATTCGAGGCTATCACCGGAACTAAATTAGCTGCAGCGTGCCCCAGCATACAGGTCTGCCAATGATCCTTAGAATCAATGGATCCGTCTTGGGGCTCGGAACCAATTGCCGTTGGATAAAAAAGCAGTTCCGCGCCCATTAGAGTCATACAGCGGGCGGCTTCAGGATACCACTGATCCCAACAAACTCCAACGCCAATCTTTCCGTACCGAGTGTTCCAGACCTTAAAACCGGTATCCCCCGGGTTAAAATAAAACTTTTCTTCATATCCCGGGCCATCAGGTATGTGGCTTTTGCGATATCTTCCCAGAACTTCTCCATCGGCATCTATAACCGCTAAGGAATTATAACGGGCATAGTTCTTTTTCTCATAGAAACTAATTGGCAGCACGACCTTAAGTTCCTGAGCTACTTTCCTAAAATGCTGAACGGCTTTATTTTGTTCCAATTCTGACGCATAGACATAATAATCCGCCTTTTCCTTTTGGCAAAAATATGGGGTCTCAAACAGCTCTTGTATCAAGATAATTTGAGCGCCTTTTCCCGCCGCTTCCCTAACCAACCTATCCGCTTTGGCAATGTTTTCATCGATATTCTCTGTACAGCTCATCTGCGTAGCTGCAACTTTAACGTTTCTCATGATTTATCCTTTCTTTATCCCTGCGGGCATCTGCTGGGTTGTGCAATGCACATTTCCTCCCTCACAAATGACCCCCATTCCGTTGACAGTTCGAATCCGCCTTTCGGGGAAAAGTTTACCCAGCAGTTGTGCCGCTAAATGATCCGTCTCACTAGCCTCCCCGCCAAAAACAGGTAATATGATTCCACCATTGACGAAATAGAAATTTAGATAACTCAGGGTTAGACGTTTATTAGTCTTGGCATTACATAACCTCGGGGGTTGTTGAATGGGAATAATCTCAAACCTTCTCCCCAAAGCATCCGTTGCTTCTTGCAGGATCTTCAAGTTTGTTTGAGTGATCTCGTAATTTTCATCCTCGGGGTCATTACAAACTTGCATTAGAATTTTACCTGGAGCCGCGAAACAGGCAATATTGTCCACATGCCCGTCGGTTTCGTCCCCGTAAAGCCCTTTCTTTAGCCAGACAACTTTCTGAACGTTTAGGTATTTCTTTAACTCTTCTTCAATCCGTTCTTTTATTAATTCAGGGTTACGATTGGGATTGAGAAGACACTCCTCTGTCGTCAAAAGGGTTCCTTCCCCGTCTACGTGAAGAGAACCTCCTTCCATCACTAAAGGAGCATCGTATCGTTTGATTCCAAAATGATTCAAAATCTGAGGCGCTACCTGATCGTCCAAATCCCACGGTGCATATTTGCCTCCCCAAGCATTAAAGCGCCAATTAACCCCGGCAACTTCCCCACGATCATTAACTAGAAACGTCGGTCCGTTATCCCTCAGCCAAGCATCATTATGCTCGATTGCCAAGAATTCAACTCGTTCGTTCCGAAATCGGCGCGTAAGGCTTTCTAAATCGGAAGGATTGACTACAACCGTAACATGTTCAAATTCCGCAATAGCCTCGATTATTTCCTCATAGCCACAACAAACTGCCTCATAATCCTCCGGATGACACATAGACGCTTGAACAGGCCAAGAAATAAACGTGCGTGAGTGTTTAGCCCACTCTGCCGGCATTCTATAATTCAAATTGTTTGGATACATTGCTTCCCCTCATTCATCGTTTTATTGTCTGTCCTGTGTTTACTTTTATTCGATCAATAATCCTCTAACAATAATCTATACGTACAGCGCGATTCACACTGCTGCGTGCTGTTATGACAGTTAAATCCGACGATTTCACCTTCACCTTGCCCTTCTAGCGGTTTTAATCGATAGATTTCCAGAGATACCATCTTGGAAACAACTGAACAAATTTCCTTTCGTTCTTCAATGATTCTTTCCTCCAACTGATCCCCTCCGCATAACTGTAACCAACTTTTCTTAGTTCTTATGTGCTATAATTTAGGCTTTATTATACAATAAAAATGTCTAGTTTTACTAATAAGGCCCATCACCCTAAACACTAAATAAATTTCGGAGGTAAGCAACAACTATATTGACTAGCACTAAGATAAAACTTTATAAAATCAAACACCAGAGCGTCTAAACGTCCTGGCGTTAAAAATACTAAAGACTCGCAGCTTTTTGTTGTGATAATCTGACCCCCATGTCAAAGGCTTTTTGGCAATCTTTTGGAAACTCTTCATCTCGTCTCTTTGCTTTTTCCTCAGGATTGTATGCTGTTGCAACGTACTTGGAATAATCATCAAATTGATAAGTATCGGTAACAGTTAAGTATTCTGATGAGCCAAAAATCCTCGCCAGAAACATTTCCGTAGCCTTAAATTGCTGTTCGTACCCTCTTTCTTGCGCTCCGGTGGAAGTCAAACCCATAGTGTAAACGAAACCTGTCGATATCTTGCTTTTAAAGAGAGTAGAATGATTCTTGTCATACACCAGATAAGGAAACAACAACCTTTCCATTAATGATCTCATCTCACCAGTAGCCGTTCCTAGGTAAATTGGAGATCCTAAAATAATGGCATCGACTTTTTCAACTTCTTTAAGAATTGGTGTTAGATCATCGTTCATAGCACACTGACCATAACTCTTGCTATCTATTCGCTTACAGGAGAAACAACTGGTACAGCCTTTATAATTGAGATCATAAAGATGAATGAGTTCAGTCTCTGCTCCCTGTGAAGCTGCCCCTTCAAGGGCTTTATTGAGTAAAATCGCAGTATTCCAACCTTTCCTTGGACTTCCGTTAAATGCCATTACCTTCATAACATACCTCCAAAAATAACCTACCTTCATTATGCCACATTATTCTGTGGCCTTCTACCAGAACTCTTAAGCTTTTGATCCGACGACTAAAAGAGTCGGAAATCCACGTTGAATTCCGACCCTTTTAGTTTATTATTTGTTAAAACTTATTTTAAATCTATTGTAAGGACCGGAATAATACTTAAAGTGATTGATCATCTTCCGAATAAAATTCTTGTCTTCTGTAAACGCAGGTCCGACGTTGCTTTACAATTGACTTCCTCTTCCGTTAAGACAACCCCATATTCCTCCCTCGCCTTAGATGCGGAAATAATTCCGTTTAAGACATCTTCGCGAACTTTTTCCGGGTCTCGCTGCAAGGGATCGCCCCATCCGCCGCCACCAGAGGAAATCACGGTAAGTACCGTCCCCGACGGCAGCGAACGATTACTTTCTTTACTCGCCATTTTGATCTGTTGCCCATCTTCCATTGTCAATTCGGCAAAATTTAAGCTGCCCGGTTTTCCCGAACCAGAGCCGAAGGGTGGAATTTTCATGCCGTCACCGAACATGACGATATTGGTCGGTTCGCCATAAAACTGCAGACTATAACGAATGCCCGGTCCACCTCGCCACATCCCCGAACCGGCACTATCCATTTCCATCTCATGACATAAGGTTAAATGAGGGTATTGCAGTTCATTGGCTTCAATATTAGGGGCGCGTACTCCTCCATAGTTCGATAGGGGTGCCATATAGGCATAACCATCGCGTCCTGCTATTCCTCCCCCGGAACCTAGGGCACAAAAGGCGAAGCCCACGTAAAAGTTCTGGTTACGAGGGTCGATACCGTAAAAGGACGGTCCGCAGTAACGTCCAAAACCGGCAGGCAATCGGTCACCGGCGACGGAATCTAAAGCTTGAAAAATAGCGCTGATAATTTCACTTGCCGGGGTTAAAGTGCTTAACGTAACTGGGGCGGGATCGTGGGGATTAACCAAACTTCCTTTAGGCATATTCACCTTAATCGCCCCGAAGGCTCCGCTATTGCGGGGAATATCCGGACCCAAGGCCCAGAGAGCACCAATCCAGGCCGCAGTCGTACTCGTAACTAACGCTGTATTGACAAAGCCCTTAACTTGTGGATCTGTCCCCTCAAAGTCAAGAGTCATCTCTTCACCACGAACTTTAACTGTAACCTTAATTTTAATGGGATTTGTTTGGAAACCATCATCATCCACCCATTCTTCTCCAACATAATCCCCATCGGGCAGATCCTTAATGGCCAAACGAGTAAGTTTTTCGGCATGTTCGAGAAGATACCCGATTGTTTCCTTGATTTGGGCGGGGGAGTAATTGGTAAGCAGTTCTTGCAAACGAACAATCCCGATATTGTTGGCTCCCATTTGTGCCCATAAGTCGTTTTTCAGCATTTCCGGATTTCTAACATTGCGCGTAATCAGATCCATAACTTCGTCGATAACCTGCCCCCGGCTCACACATTTAATCGGGGGAATACGCAAGCCTTCCTGGAAAATCTCCGTCGCCTTAGCATTGTAACTGCCGGCAACTGATCCTCCAATATCGCCATGATGCGCCCTGCTGACACAGTAGAAAAGAACCTCGCCCTCCACGACCAAGGGAGTAATGATGCCGATATCGGGAAGATGATTTCCCCCTTGATAAGGATCATTGATGATAAAGACATCGCCCTCTTCAATCCGTCCCGTATATTTCTTAACAATTTCCTGAACGCTGAAGGTTCCGGCAGCGGCTAAGATGGGAATACCATTGATCTGGGACACTAGATCTCCCTCACCATTGCAAATCCCACAGGCAAAATCGCAGGCCTCAGCAAAAATAGGGGATCTAGACGATCGTTCTAAGGCATAGCCCATTTCCTTGGTAATCGTATCCAAGCGATTGGCAATCACTGCCCGCTCGATAACCTCATCCATTTTGGCCTTCATCGTTATCGTCACTCCTCCCTATTTTAATCCTTAAGTTTCTTGCTTGATCAAGTTTGGCAGAACAGTTTTCTTCTATTAAAATAGTCGCAAATTCTTTTCGAATTAATGCCGGGCCCATTAACTTCATTCCTATAGTAATGTCCTGCCACTGGTAAACCTCCAGCCGCCGAAAAGCTCCACGCAAATAGACCGACTGTGACTTCTTGTTATCGACTTTATTGACCGTTTTTGACGCCTCGCTTATTCTTTCCATGTCCGCTTGAAGTTCGGTCCTAGACAAAATGGAATTCTCCTTTTCCTTTGCTAACAATCGCAAGTTCACAAGTTCCAAGGGCTTCTCCGGCTGGCTGTAACCGTACAGTCTATGATGGTCTTTATGGAACACCTGAGCTAACGTTTGAAAAACAGCCGGATCGTTCGTACTGCAGGGCAAGGCAGTGGTAATTTCATGATGCTGATCCGGGTATTTTAAATCCGCTGACCAAACATACTCACGCTGCTCTTTACTCACTCCGAGCCGTGACAATTCTTGATCCCCTTGCTGCTGAAGTTCAACTACGACTTGATTCCAACTTGGGCCCGGCGTTTCACCTATACCTTCAAAAAGGCCGCGCAAAACTTCAACCTGAAAACAAGCATGATGCAGCCCCTGAGCACAGAAAACGGGTGCCAGTTCGGGAACGACAACTTCACGAATCCCCACTCCGGCGGCCAAAGCTGTTGCAAACAACGGCAGTGCACCCCCGACGGCAGCCAAGGCAAATAAGCGGGGATCATACCCTTTTTTGACGGTCATGAGGTAAACGGCATCCACCATTAAGGAAAGGGCCACCTGATAAATGGCATAAGCTGCTTCAGGAACGGATAATCCTAACGGCTGGGCGATCTTGGTTTCAATAGCCTCATAGGCCAGTTTCTCATCTAACGCCATGCGACCGCCTAAAAAGCTCGAACTATCTAACAAACCCATAATCAGAGCCGCATCAGTGATGGTGGGTTCTTGACCCCCTAAGCCATAACAAGCAGGCCCAGGTTGCGCACCTGCGGAATGCGGTCCAACCCTCAACATTCCTCCTTTGTCCAACCAAGCAATACTTCCCCCACCTGCGCCGACAGTATGAATATCAAGCATGGGCAATTGGACCGGGTATCCGGCAATTTCTGCCTGTGGGGTCACTTCCATTGTACCCTGCCTAATTAGGGAGACATCAAAACTCGTTCCCCCCATATCGGCTACAACCAATTCCGGTAAATTCTGCTCATTGGCCAAGGCCCATCCCCCTTTGACCCCTCCGGCCGGACCGGAAAAAAGACTATAAACTGCACGCTGACTGGCCTGTTTTAAATCTGTTAGCCCGCCATTATTCTGGGATATAGAGATTGGCACTTTAAGCCCGTTACTGCGCATTTGTAACTCCAAGTCCTGAAGATAATTACTTAACACAGGACTTAAGCGCGCATTGAGCACCGTGGTTGTGGTACGCTCGTATTCCCCTAGTTGGGAAGAGATTTCGGACGAGAGGGTAATAAAGATGTTCGGCAAAATACCTTGTAATTGATCTTTAAACTCTTGTTCATGCTCCGGATTACGACAGCTAAAAAGCAAACAAACCGCTACCGCTTCCACCTCTTCTTGCCGTAAGAATTCGGCAATCTCCTTTACTTGAGCACGATCAAGGGGTTTGATAGAGGTCCCCTTATAATCCATGCGTTCTCGAAGGCCTATGCGCAAATACCGCGGTACTAAAACAGGAGGTAACGCAGCGCGAAAATCCCATTGCTCAGCTAAACGTGAACGTCGTAGTTCCAAAGCATCACGAAAGCCCTCGGTTGTGATTAAGGCTGTTTTTGCCCCTTGCCCCTGCAGTAAGGCGTTAATACCAACCGTCGTCCCGTGAATAAACTTGTCCGTTTGACCAAGGAATTCTTGAATTGATAAACCGAACTCTTGAGCCAAATTAGTTAACCCCCGCATAATTGGTTCAAGAGGATTTTCCCGACCGGAAGGAACTTTAGTGGTGAAAGAACGTCCCTGCTGATCTCGAACCACAAAGTCTGCGAACGTACCCCCTACGTCAAATGCAATTTCGTACATTTTCCCCCTCCTCGCAAGTTATCTATGATTTATTCGTTAATATTAAGTCATTAAAGTTGATCATGACGATTTCAGTTAAGATTCTCAAGGTCTATTTGTTTCTTCGTAGCTACAGGTAAACAGGAAAGAGCAATTTATAGATAAATATTTCTCGATGTTAAGATATTAAGAAGAAAGTCCCCATATATGGGGACCCTACAAATACGCAATGAGCATTCAAACGCCATACGAACCCAAACCCCCAACCACGAACCTCGATTACAAGCCGAAGGATCCCATAAAACGCTGCACCTTTTGCTGTACTTCAGACGACATCTCTACTGTAGGAGCGAAACCTGAGAGAGGCTTCGTGGCATCAATCCCCATTTTGGCAGTTCGACTCAATTCATCACTCGAAGGATCTAAGGTACAACCCATACCCATATGCTGAGGTACGATTGTGACTCCTTTATCAGCTTGAAGTCTAGTGGCCATGGCCCAAAGTACCTGACGTTCATCGAAGACATCGACATCCTCATCGACTACAACCACCATTTTCAAATTATGGTCTACCGAGAAAGCCGTGAAGATGGCTTGCTGAGCCTGGCCTTCAGCGATCTTTTTCATGGAAATATAACAGTGGAACAATCCACAAGCGGAGATCGGAGCATGGACATTTTTAATATTAGGAAGAGTTCTCTTCAAGGCATTTAAGACATCCCCTTCCCTTTGTACTGCCACAATCGTAATGTGCTCCGAGCTCATAGCCGGAGTTATATCCTGAAAGAGGGGTTTATTGCGATACTGGATTGCCTTGACCTTAAAGACATTTTCAGTGCTGCGATAACAGGCATAATTCGTAAATTCCGCAAAAGGACCTTCAGATTCCCGTTCTCCCGCAACGATTTCACCCTCAATGATAATCTCAGCGTAGGCAGGAACCGTCAGATCGACGGTTTTACAGCGGGCAACCTCCAGCGGAGCACCAAATAATCCCCCCATCGCCGCAAATTTACCTTGATCGTACGGGATTAAGGCCATTGACCCCATGGAAATATTAGGATGGATACCAAGCACAATGGTCGCTTCGAGCGATTTACCCATTTCTTCTGAACGCCGGAAGTACTCCCATAAACGCTGCCTGGAGTGAAGACTAATCCCTAATTTGTCCTTACCTTTTAACTGCATCCGATGGTATCCTGCAGTATCAGCGCCCGTCACCGGGTCTTTGGCGATGACTAAACCTGCAGTAAGGTAGGGACCTGCATCAATTGGGAAGTGAGTCAAAATCGGTAGTTTATATAGATCGACCTCCTCACCAACAAAAACATTCTCTCGAAAGGGAGCATCGGCCACTTCTACAGGCTCGATCCGCTGATTAATGCGGTGAGAAAACTCAGCCGCAAGATCGTTGGGATGAACATCCATAGCTAAGGCCAAACGCTCTCGTGGAGCTAAAACATTGGTGACAACGGAAATATCATGTCCCTTAACATTATCAAAAATTGCCAAAGGATATCGCCGCGCTTTTTCTAATTCCATAATCAAGGTACTTATTTCATACTTCGTATCTATTTCTTCCTGGATATGGACAACCTCTAAGGGGTTCTGCTGTTTAACTCGTTCAATAAATGACCTCAAATCCTGTTCCAATTTTAGTTCCTCCCTATTCATGCTAAATTGTTAAATCAAGTTAAAGCCCTAAAATAAAAATCTCCCAAAAAATGATAAACCAAACGAAAAAGGCAATAGAAAAAGCCCACAGTCCTAGGTGACCGTGGGCTTTACCATCGCCCATTGTAGCCTTTTCAAAGAAGGCAAGTCACTAATGCAGGCAGGTCTTCTGGCTCAAAGATCATCATCACCGCACGCCTTCCCAGCTCAGGCCAGTGGCTAGTGTACGGGACTTCCTTTTTACAGTGGTGGGTCCGCTCAGGATTAAATACCTGATTCCCTATTCTCCCCTATTGAGGCACCTGAAATAGTTTGTTATTACTAATCCGCCCTAATTTAGAGCGAATAAGTGTTTTTTATTAGTTTCGACGTCGTTATTAAATTCCCTGCTTCATAACCATGAGATAGGAAAAATTCTTTATGCCGAGTTTCATGATCGACTGATCAAAGCGGCAAAGCCCACGTCTGAACTTTACCGCTTTGATACTTATCGATTTATTTCAGGAGCAATTATATACATTCTAAAGTATTGATCTTAATTATTTCTAAATAATTTATAAACAAATTATAAACTCAACTTTCGCATGGCGAAAGTTACCTCTAACCCAGTATGTATCTAGGTTAGGACAAAATACTTTTGTCCATTGACAGAAAAACACCTTTCCAATTGGTAAAATGGAAATTTTTCCTCCCTTAAGTTAAGTTAACTTCTTCGAACAACAGGAATCCGCAAGTTCTATGGGGTCTCAAGCTTCGCTGTCTTCCAAATCATTTTTCAGTTAGTTTTCCAAGGCCGTAATTTCTACCGTTTATTAGAAGGCAACCGAGCAGACTCTCTGCCAGGTAAAGACGTCGTTTATCGGTTTCTTAATGAATCCCGATATAACTTTGTTGGCGGTTTTTTACCTTTATTTTACTTATACATTGTATTTATTATTTAGCTATTTTGCTATATAGTTATATTGCATTTGGGTAAGTTTTTAATGGCAGGTGAATTATATGAATGAGAGCATCTTTAAGGCAATGTCCGACTCAACACGCAGAAAGATCATCGAATTATTGAAGGAAGGACCAAAAACGGCTGGTGAAATCACGGACCACTTTTCATATGCTCAGCCAACAATTAGCCGTCATTTAACTGTGCTCAAAAACGCACATTTGATTGTCGATCAGCGGAAAGGAAACTTTATTATTTACAGGCTCAATACAACAATTTTACAAGAATGGCTTGGGTGGGTCTTTGAACACTTTGGAGGTGGCGA
Source organism: Bacillota bacterium (assembly GCA_030706025.1). GTDB lineage: Bacteria > Bacillota > Desulfitobacteriia > Desulfitobacteriales > Desulfitobacteriaceae > Desulfosporosinus. The sequence continues at coordinate 11,176 of JAUZPJ010000044.1, forward strand.
CAGTGATGAAGAAGAATAAGGCAATGCCTTGGTGGGGTTGGCTTGCATGGGTTTTAACAATAATACTTGGAATTGTAGCTTACACCTATCTTCCAGCACAGGTTATTGGCAATACTAACCGAATGACTCCGCGTTTATTAGTGGTTTTGTATGAACCGGCAATAATGCTCGGCATTATTCTCTTATGGCACGTTCTGTGGAGAATTGATCCTATGAAAAAGAACTACGAGTCCTTTTGGCCGACCTATCGATATATCGGTGGTGTCATTGTCGTGTGTATTAGCTTAGTTTACCTTACAGTAATCGGTCATGCTTTAAAGTTCACTTCAATGCGATTCGTCCCAACTGCAATTGGTATCATGTTCATGCTTATAGCCAATATTTTACCACGTATTCAACCAAACTGGTGGGTAGGATTTCGCACTCCATGGACTTTATCGAGTACAGAAAGTTGGAATCGCACGCATCGGCTAGGAGGACAATTAGGCATTCCAATGGGAATTCTTATAATTATCTTAGCCTGGATTTTACCAGCAAACTTAGTAATGAGGTTGGCTATCCTCATACCGGTAATCTTATGGGTGCTCATTACGGTTATTGCTTCCTATTTCTACGCTAAAAAAGAGTAATTGTTCTATTACACTGGAGGATAACGATTATGAATAATGCTGCCCTTGAAATTAACGGACTGCGTAAAAATTACCCGGATTTTTCTCTAAGAAACGTCTCCTTTTCTCTGCCAATGGGCTCTATTATGGGATTCGCTGGACAAAACGGTGCTGGCAAAACCACAACCATCCGTCTAATCCTGAATATGATGGCCCGCGATGGCGGCAGCATCAAAGTATTCGGTCTGGACAATATCGCTGATGAACAAAAAATTAAGCAAGATATCGCCGTGGTGTTTGATGACACCTATTTCGTGGAGAACTGGAAGGTAATCGAAGTCGAAAAGGCCCTGAAAGGCTTCTACATCAACTGGAACAGCACATTATTTAATCAGTACGTGAAGAACTTTCATCTGTCCGCAAACAAGAGAGTGAAAGAACTGTCCCGTGGTATGAGAATGAAGTTGATGCTCGCCGTCGCTATGTCCCATGAGGCAAAAATGTTGATTCTTGATGAACCGACCAGCGGGATCGACCCCGTAGCCCGGGAGGAACTGCTCGAAATACTGCTGAATTATGTATCGGATGGACAAAGGAGTATCCTTTTTTCCACTCACATTACATCGGACTTGGAAAAAATCGCAGACTATATAACTTTAATCAGTCGGGGCAATATCTTCTATTCCGGAACTAAGGAGGACCTGCTGGAAAGTTTTTATCTTGTCAAGGGCGGCACAAATGATCTAGTGAAGCCAATGCGTGAGAAAATCATCGGGCTTACCACCAACCGCACTGGTTTTGCCGGACTGATTCCGGAATCAGAGCTAAAACATGCAGGCAAAGAACTCGTAACAGAAAAGGCCTCCATCGATGACATCTTAGTGTATATCAGCAAGGAGGAAGGAACTTATGAATAGTGTTTTTAAGTCCGTAAAATTAGATAACTATATCATGAAGCCGTATTACCGGGCTTTTATTTTGCTTTTTGCCGTTGCAGCTGCCGTCGGGGTACTAACAAAAATACCGGCTATAACCGTTACGGTTGTACTAATCATCTCGGCGCCTTTTAATGGTACGTACTTTTCAGCTTATGAAAAAAACAATCTTGATAAGCTTTACGGAGTTTTGCCGCTTAGAAAACTTGACGTCGTGACAGGCAGGTATTTATACGC
>JAUZPJ010000440.1 GCA_030706025.1 Bacillota bacterium
CGGGGTAGCCACGACCTCACCTATTTCCCCTGGTTCTAGGACTTGACCCGTCTTGGGATCGACTATTTCAAGGATCACATGTCCCATCGGGATATGATAACCGGCGTGGGCGTCGCACTCGATGCCAAGCCCCATACATTCTAGGGAACCGTAGTAGAAATTGGCGATCGTTCCCCATATTTTTTCCACCCGTTCGCGAAAAGCCGGTGAACAGCCCTCCCCAGTTAACCAGATTTTTTTTAACTTCAAACTAGGTAGATCAAACGACATGGCAGCTGCTGCTTCAGCAAGGGTAATAGCGTAAGATGGAGTTGTCATTAGTACATTTGGCTGTAAATCTCGCATAATTCGTATGATTTTTTCCGGTGTCGAGTAAGCCCCACCTTTACCGACTGGGACAACAGTTACTCCGGAGATTTCCATAAATACTTTGTGAAAGGCTAACCCTGAAGAACTCATCTCATAAGGAAGAGCATTGATACAAATATCGCCGGGAGACAATCTAAGCAGGTGTGGATACCCAGCCGAGAATTCATTTAGATATAGATCCCTAAACGTCTGCATAATATAGATCTCTTCCCCGCCGGTCGTACCCGTCGAAACATGAATAAGGCTTACATCCTTCCTATCCGACGCCTGGAGTTGCCAGGGATCTTGTCGCAACTCATCTTTAGTGGTAAAGGGCAGCTTGGCAATATCGGCAAGAGTTTTTATCTCCTGAGGTTTGACCCCAGCTTCTTTAAGCTTGTTCTGATAAAATGGGTTCTTCATGGCATGGGCCAGATTGGCCAATAATGCTTCCTTTTGAAATTCAGCTAACGTTGTTAAAGTTGTTTCTTCCTCTGCAAGCTTGCTAAAACGACTTAACAAGGGCTCTTGAACATAATTTTTTAGATGACTTTCAAAGCGATATTTCATGGATCTCACCCCATCTCTTTATTCATAAATAACTCGGAGGGCCTTAGTCCCTGGGCGCAGCATTTTACCGGCACCTTCAAAATGGAACTCACAGGGCACACCGCTTTTGGCTTCAAACTTCTCGGCTAGTTTTTGGGCTAACTCCGGCGAAGCTTCTACACCGGTTGCAGGTTCAGCGTGAATCGTGAGTCGGTCATTGTCTCCATGTTTGACATGGAATTGGTACCAGTTTCCTACCTCAGGCTGCTGCATCAAGAACTCTTCCATATAATAGGGAGAATAGGACTTTCCTTTGATTGAAATATGATCCGTCGCCCGTCCTTTCATATACAAGCGAGGTAAGAGCACACCACAGCGACAGGGTTTCTTATCAATGTAACCCAAGTCATTGGTCCGATAACGAATCAGTGGCGTGTCAAAACGCAGCATGCACGTTAAGACGATTTCACCGGTTTCTCCCGGCTTTAAGACGTTTCCTGTTTGGGGATCCACAATCTCCACCAAAACATGAGCCTGAGTGATGTGTTGACCGTCATGGACATCACATTCTCTGCTGATGAAGCCAGACTCCGTGCTACCGTAATTGCTGTTAACGGTTGTACCCCAGATTTTCTCCAGTCTCTTGCGAAAGGCATTCGAACACCCTTCACCGACAACCCACATTTTCTTTAAATGAAGACTTTTCAGATCAAACGAAGCTTCCGCTGCTGCTTCGGCTAAGTTCATTGCGTAAGAAGGAGATGTAGCGATAAAATTCGGCTGCAATTTACGCATTAGTTTGATCGTTTTTTCCGAGGTTGAATAGGCACCACCTTTACCTGCCGGCACAGAAGCTGCTTGATGACCGACAATAAACATATTATGGAAGTTCAGACCGGATTGGCTCATTTCATAAGGCAGTGCGACGAAGCACAAATCCTCACGTTTAACGGGGGTGAGACTAGGGTAAATAATAGAATGGTTAAGATAATATTCCTTCCAAGTATGTGGGGTATAAATCTCTTTGCCTCCGGTCGTACCCGTCGAAACGTGAATGAGACAGATCTCCTTTTTGTCACACGCGAGCCGTGCCCAAGGATCTTGGCGTAATTCATCCTTAGTGGTAAAAGGCACTTTCTCCAAATCACCTAGACTCTTAATGTCCTGGGGTGCAACTCCCGCTTCAACCATCTTTTTATGATAAAAAGGGGAATTTTCGTAGGCCCGGCTGATCACTTCCTTGACAGCTTCCTCTTGAAACTTGGCCATTCGTGAAGGAGACATCAGTTCCGGTGAAACCTGCTTGGAAAAATAGCGCTCTACAAGAGGGGGAAAGGAGGCTTCCTGGATGAGCTTTTCAAAACGCGAGGTCATATCGGTTTCACTCCCTGCAATAAGTATTCATTGTTTTAAAAAAGATGATCTTCCCAACCATTCTATTCATCGGAGACTTCTTTGGTTAATAAATCCTGTCGTTCGAAAAGTGTTCGAAAATAATTGCTAATGTAC
>JAUZPJ010000441.1 GCA_030706025.1 Bacillota bacterium
ACCTACCCATATTTTTGTTCAGGCAGGAGTAGGTGCCTTGGCGGGGTCTGTACAAGGGTATTTTACGTCGTTATTTAAAGAGGATTGCCCAAAAACAGTTATTGTAGAAGCCAATCAAGCGGATTGCTTATATAAATCCGCACTTGCAGCTGATGGGAAACCCCGAGTGGTTGGCGGAGATATGGCGACTGTTATGGCAGGACTCGCCTGTGGAGAACCTAACTTGATTGGATGGAATATCTTGAGAGATTACAGCGACATGTTTGTTTCTAGCCCAGATTGGGTTGCGGCAAGAGGAATGCGAGTATTAGCGAATCCATTGCTTGGAGATCCAAAAGTGATCTCTGGTGAATCCGGTGCAGTAACGGCGGGATTGCTTAGCGTGATCATGATAGACAAAGACTTGAGAGAAGCACGTGAAGTGCTTCAACTGGACGAGACATCTCAGGTTTTGATTTTCAATACAGAAGGAAATACGGACCCCTATAAATATCGTAGTATTGTATGGGATGGGGAATTACCGTCTACGGGACGTTAATCTGGTTTTTGGTGAAGAAAATAATCGAAGGAAGCACACTTCAACTAAGATAGGTGCTTCCTTTCCGTTTTTAAAAATGTGTCTTGGTCGAGGAGTGCTGAGTAGGAAGTAAGCTTAAACAAGGAGAATAGTTGTATATAATGAAGGTTATAGCAAATAATATGGGGTGTAAAGCATGTTATATTACCTGCGCGATATTAAAAATATTGTCCAGCAAACTGCAGATGCCATTGCTGCAGCACTAAAAATTGAAGTGGAAATTGCCGATGCTGATTTGATACGGGTCGCTGGAACTGGGAAGTACAAAAGCCAATGCGGTTGCCCTATGGATGATGGTTTTGTCTATAGGCATGTAATGAAAACAGGAGTGCCTGTAATCATCGACAATCCGGGCTTTAACGAACTTTGTCAGCCCTGTCCATGTAAGGGGAACTGTATGGAGTATGCAGAAGTCGCCATACCCATACGCATTGAGGATCAAATCATAGGGGTTATTGGATTAGTGAGCTTTGATGAGGAGCAAACCAAGCGGTTGATGGATAATAAACAATCCCTCCTGCTTTTTCTCGAGAAGATGGCTGAACTTCTTATAGGAAAGGCTGCAGAAATTCAACAAAACCATGATCGGGATCTTCTCTCAAGCCAATTAGTTACAGTATTAAACCTGTTGCATGACGGTATTTTGTTAGTCAATGATCAGCAACAGGTGACCCATTATAATACGCTAGCTGGTAAATTGTTGGACATTGATGCGCAACATGAACAGGCCTTATATCACTTGTTGGATGATAAAAAACTCTGGCTTGCTGTAGAACGCGGTGAAACATTTTCTGGAACCATCCAAGGAAAGAGGGTGGCTACACAGCTCTACTGTGATGTTGTGCCAATTAAAAAGGACGGAACTATTGAAGGTGCAGTCATTACACTAAGGGACATTCAGCAAATTAAGAAGTTGGTCAAGGCTGCTACAGTTAACGATATTGAAACCCATTTCTCGCAGATTATTGGAAACTCCAGAAAGATGAAAGAAATAAAAGCACTGGCCTTGCATGTTGCTCCCAGCAAGGCTACCCTCTTGATTCAAGGGGAAAGTGGAACAGGAAAAGAACTGTTTGCACGTGCGATTCATCAAAGCAGTAAACGAAAAGGGCATACGTTTATAGCCATAAATTGTGGAGCCATTCCCGAAAATTTACTGGAAAGTGAATTGTTCGGATATGAAGAAGGGTCGTTTACGGGTGCTAAACGAGGCGGAAAACTGGGGAAATTTGAACTCGCACATAATGGTACACTTTTTTTAGATGAAATTGGTGACATGCCACTTCATTTACAGGTCAAAATCTTAAGAGTCTTGCAAGAAAGAAGAGTCGAGAGAATAGGTAGTACTCGATCAATTCCTGTTGACGTACGTGTGATTGCGGCAACTCATCGGGATTTAGATAATATGGTTAAAACGGGGGAGTTTCGAGAAGATCTGTACTATCGTTTAAATGTTATTCCCTTAACAATTCCACCCCTGCGTGAACGATTAGAGGATGTCCCAATTTTAACTCAATTCTATTTAGACTATTATTCTGTTGTAACTGATCGCTCAGTTAGCGGAATAACTCCGGAAGCTATCGAAATCCTGTCTCGCTACACCTGGCCGGGGAATGTCCGCGAACTCGGTAATGTGATTGAATACTGCGTAACAATGGTAGCCGGAGGTATGATTACTGCTGATACTTTACCAAAAAGGATTAAAACCGAACATCAACCTGAGATGGGAAAATCGTCCTTAAACCTTAAAGTGCTGGAACGAGAAGCTATTATGAAAGCGTTAACTCTCGTTGATGCTGATGGTCATAAGGAGGATGCAGCAAAATTA
>JAUZPJ010000442.1 GCA_030706025.1 Bacillota bacterium
CTCTGTGCCAATGTTTGTCCAGCGAGAGTTATAACGATGAGCGATCAAGGACCCCAAGCAGTCGGTGAGAACTGTATTGCCTGCGGCCACTGTGTGGCTGTTTGTCCTGCGGCGGCTTTGGATAATAGGAAGGCACCTCTCTCCCAACAATTACCCCTTGAAAAAGCACCTGTCCTTGATGCGGAAACAGCGGCCCTCTTTCTTCGATCACGACGCTCGATTCGTTGTTATAAACAAGATGTCGTACCACGGGAAAAGATTCTGCAACTTCTTGATATCGCTCGGTTAGCGCCGACTGGCAGCAACTCTCAGGGTGTCGCTTTTCATGTTATTGATAACGGCGAGACGTTACGCCAAATAACTGCTCTAGTCATTCATTGGATGGAAGAGCAAATACAAAAAGGTTCTCCTTGGGGACCGTATTATTCAAAGACAGTTGCTAGTTATCGCCAAAACGGCGAGGATGTTATTTTGCGAGGTGCGCCCTGTTTGATTGTGGCCTTAACAGCTAAAAACTTTATGCCCCGCGGCCGTGATAATTCTCATTTTTCGCTGGCCTATGCGGAGCTTTATGCCCCGGCTCTCGGCTTGGGGACCTGTTGGGCAGGGTACTTTGAAGGGTGTGCGTCGACAGGTTATCAACCGTTAACGGATCTCTTAGGTCTACATCCGGATAAGGTGGTCAGCGGCGGCTTGATGCTTGGTTATCCCAAAGTCACTTATAAACGATTAGTTGACAGAAATCCGTTGCAAGTAACCTGGCTGTAAATTGAATGGACAAATAAAATCATAGGGCTATGGTCAATAAAAATGGGACGTCGTGATGACAGCACAAAAAGAGGAGATATGCATGGAAATTAGGTCAATTCTAAATGAGAACTTTTTTAAAATAAAGGATGAAGATACTCAGGATACATTTTATGGTTGTCATCAAGCATGGTATACCACTAAATGGCAGCGCCTAGCTGGATGCGGTCCGACGGTTGTATCAAATATCATGCATTATCTCAACTGTAAGCGCAGTGATTCCGGAACGACGAACCTCCCTTTGACTAAGAGCGAAGCCCTTTCACTCATGGAGGAAGTCTATCAATATGTAACTCCGACACTGCGGGGAATTCCCACAACAAAATTGCTCTATGATGATGTGCTTGATTATGCTAAAGTAAGGGCACTAACTATGACATTGGAAATTCTGGATGTACCTAAAAAACGAGAATTACGCCCCCTGTTTCGCCATCTTATAGCATTTTTGGATAAAGCATTGTCTAAGGATACACCTATTGCCTTTCTCAATTTAGACAATGGAGCCGAGAAACGATTGGATTCCTGGCATTGGGTGACAATCATCTCCTTGGAATACGCAGCGGATGAAAACACCGCCATTATAAGGATCTTGGATGAAGGAATGATTAAAAAAGTAGATTTAGCTCTGTGGTTCGAGACAACAAAACTAGGTGGCGGGTTTGTAAGTATAGAGGTTGATTGAAAACCAAGTAATCGATGCTGGGTGTCTGTCTTGATTGATTGAATTACGAACTTGAATAAAGCCACAGGCCGCCTGTTTAAGTAGGTAGGCGGCCTGTGGCTTGTAATAGTTCTATGGTTCTTAAATGGCAAATTAGAACTTAATTATTTTTGGTTCGCCGGTAAAGGTAGCAATCGTAGCGATTGCATCCTTCAAATACAATACCTGCGTGTTGGTATCGGTTGCAGAATACCGAGACTGAAGTGAAGGATAGTTATCAAGCATACTCTGCTTTGCTTCAACACGGTCATCCTCTACAGCAACGGCCTGAATGCGAATCCATTCTTGGCCATTGAAAGCGCAAATTTCAATTTTGGGATTTGCGATCATTTGCTTTGAAACGTCCTTTACCTTACCGGTCTGAATATAAAGCTTACCATCAAAAATGTTGACAGTTCCAAAGGGACGAACTCGTGGCTGATCGCCATCAACGGTTGCTAAATAATAAGTCTGGCACTTTTTCAAAAAATCATAAACTTCTTGCATAAGAGATCTCCTTTCAAATGTATACGATAAATTTATAATAAAAGTCTTGAAATAACAAGTACGATTATTTATCATACATAGTATCTAATAAGATACTATTGGGAGGAAATTATGGAATCGGAGAATGATTTATTTGGGAAATGCCCTTATACAACAGTCCAGAAAGTTCTTTCAGGTAAATGGTCAATACTTATTCTTTACCATCTCGAGATAAAGACCCTGCGCTTTGGAGAATTGCAGCGGAAGTTGCCCGAGTTAACACAGTCAACGTTGACGAAACAATTACGCGCTTTGGAGGAGTACGGATTGATTGAACGAACGATTTATCCGCAAGTCCCACCAAAGGTCGAATACTCTTTAAGTGATATAGGTATAAAGTTTAAAAAAGTA
>JAUZPJ010000443.1 GCA_030706025.1 Bacillota bacterium
AGCGTGAACGCCGCCATAAAGCCTCAAGAGCGTGAATACTTACGTCGACACTTGAAATATAGACTGGAAACTCTGAGGAGATTTGGGGAGGTTCACCCTGAAAACTCGGAAATGTTCCCCAGCTTCCGTCGTCATTTTGCAATTGCCTCAGAAGATTAATACCTAAACTATTTTCTACACCAACTTGATGCAAGCCAATTAAGGCAACCGCAGTGTCGTCTAAGTCAGGGTGCGTAAATGGAGGAGTGCTTCCAAAACTACCATCCGTGTTCTGCCCCCGCTTTAGCCAATCGACAGCTTGAGCTAACCAAGGTATATCTGTTAACCTCTGAGTTGTTTCTCCAAAGATACAAATTGCCCAACCCATTGCCCATATTTTAAGTTGATCAAATGCGGGCCAGCCGCCACTTGGATACTGTTTCTGAACTAGCCACCATGCCGCTTTTTCCATTCGTTCGGGATAACCGCCCTGACGCATAATTGCGAGGATCGCCAAACTGGTTGCAATAATATCCTCTGACCAAGAACCGTCAGACATTTGTGTTTCTAAAAGATATTGAATTCCTTTCCTAATTCCGTCTTGGGAATCCGTGCATAGAAGTGATGCTGCCACTACAACCGGTCGACCATAAATCGGTAACTTTGCTAAAACCCTGTCTTCAAGAATAGTCGGAAGCAAGATCTCCTCAGGTGTTGGTCCCTCAAGACCGGGTACCACCTTTTGCCCTAATGATAAAATCATTTGGGAAAATTGCCGCGCCTGAGATAAAAGCTTTATCCTGGCCTTCCATCCTCCTTCACTCCCATCCAGAACCATTCTAACGATCTTCGTTATCTCTTCATCTGGGGTATCACCAGGAACCTTTCCCCATCCACCTTGATGATTCTGCCTAAGCCATTGTATTCCTCGCAGTCGAGCATTCTCAAAGCCCCCACCAACTGCGAGCAGGGCAAGTGCTCCAAGGGCTGTTGCCCCAGGACTTGGAGAAACGCCATGATCTTCATCAAGATTTCCCGAAATGATCTGTCCTACGCCTTCAACTACGTAATGCGACGCTTTATTAAGGCCATCTTGAATTTCTTTTCGAAGCTCCAATGAACTCCCTCCATCCTGGAATTCTTAAGCTTGCCAAATTGCTAAATCCTGATGTATGTCAATCCCTTGAGTCTCTCGCTTAATTAACGAGGACTAGCGATAAAAATCCATAAAAGCCTCTTCTAATTCTTGAGAACGTTGCCTAAACCGTTTGACATGAACTTGAGCAAGAGCCAGCCAAAGTCTATCCAATTCACCCGCTACACGGATGACGTAGCATCCCTCCTGAATAGGGACTATATCTAGCTGACTCTGCTTTAGGAGTTCTACATCCTCTTCACTTTCGACGTCGATTTCGAAGGTTTGGTACTCCGCTTCTCTAAGTTGAGAGATACTTTGAACGTCTAGAAGGGTTCCTTCTCGAATAATCCCGACCTTTTCACATGTTCGCTCAATCTCCACAAATTGATGAGAAGACATAAATAACATCTTTCCCTTCTTCTTTTCCTCTAGGATCAAATCAATAAAGACCTTTTGCATCAGAGGGTCCAATCCCGAGGTCGGTTCATCAAGAATGAGCACACTGGCATCCAACATTAAGGCTGAGATGATCCCTAACTTCTGCTTCATCCCTTTAGACATCTTCCGAATGGGTATTTTGGGATCTAATTCGAGGGAATTCATATAATAGCTTCGGTTTTTCTTAATTCGAAGGTTATCGTCATGCATTCCCGCAATGAGATCCAAAAACTCAAGACCGGTTAGATTCTCGATAAAATGAAGTTCTCCTGGAAGATAACTGACAATCTTCTTTACATCGGTCTTTTCTCTCCAGCAATCATGGTTGTTGATCGTTACTTGTCCTGAATCCGGCTTTAAAAATCCCATTAATAGGCGGATGGTCGTGGTCTTCCCCGCTCCATTTGGACCGAGAAATCCGAACGCTGTTCCAGGATCGACTTGAAAACTAATATTCCATATTCCTCGTCCTTCTCGGTAAACTTTGGTCAGTTCTTTAGCCTCGATCATTTCCTCCCTACTTCCTTAAAAAGAACTCTTCCTACTTAACGGACCAACGATGTACCTCCCATAGTCCTAACCCCTTATCAAATACTTAGCTAGCACCAAGCCTACAGGCGTCGGCGCTAGCCTCAGTTAACATATATAGTATTAAAATAAAAAAGGGGCATCTCATAAAACGTTATTTATATACCCTATACTATGTTTCATTGCTAAACAGTTGTGTCTGTCTCCACTATGCCCCTAAAAATCTTTGGGAATAATTCCCTTATATTAAACTTAAACCTAGCCCATATAAACCCTCGGCTAAAGGGCTTAGCTTGTTCTACCAAGCTTAAT
>JAUZPJ010000444.1 GCA_030706025.1 Bacillota bacterium
AATAAAAACCAGTGATCAAGGGTATATTGTGACCAATTCTTTATTACAAACAAATATCGAAGGGGTATATGCTGCCGGAGATATTCGAGATACCCCACTACGTCAAGTTGCCACTGCCGTGGGCGACGGAGCTTTAGCAGCAGTTGAAGTGGAAAAGTATCTTTCTGAAACCAAATAGGATAATAAATTAGCGCAAACTATCAACAAGGTTGCAAATTTTCAATTAAAGCTTGAAATTTTATTAACAATATACTATGCTTAAATATATTGGGCTATTGACTCGAAATATTGGGAATAATGTCGGAAAACATCACTTTAATAAGGAGGGAATTTTTGTGCACTTCGTGGTCTGCTTAAAGCAAGTTCCTGACACATCGGAAGTCAGGATTGATCCCGTTACTAACACTCTCATGCGGGAGGGTGTACCCTCCATCATTAACCCTTACGATGCCCATGGTTTGGAAGAAGCAATGCGTTTAAAAGATAAAGTTGGAGGTAAGGTAACCATAGTAAGTATGGGGCCTCCACAAGCGAAAGAGGCACTTAAAAAGGCCATGTCCTTTGGGGCAGATAGAGCAATCTTATTGAGTGATCGCGCTTTTGGTGGTTCAGATTCCTTGGCTACTGCTTATATTCTTTCATCTGCACTGCTAAAAATTCATGAATCCGAACCGATCGATCTTGTCTTTACTGGTAAAGAAGCGATTGATGGAGATACAGCACAGACTGGACCAGGGATTGCCCAACGTTTGGGATTTCCGCAACTGACGTATGCGATTAGGGTCAAAGAACTCACGGAAACGAGCGTGATTGTCGAACGCAAGACTGAGAGCGGACGTCAGATTGTACAGGCTCAGTTACCCGCCTTGATTACCGTGGAAAAGGAACTTAATGATTTGCGTTACGCCTCTCTTCCCAATATGATGAAAGCTGCCGCATATGAACCGGAAATGTGGGATGCCAAGACTCTGCCGTTTGACGCGACCCAAATGGGTCTTAAGGGTTCGCCAACGAGTGTTTCAAGGATTTTTGCACCACCCAGTCGTACTGGAGGAGAAATCATGGATGGAATGAAGGATCCACAAGGGATCGTCGCTTCAGTTGTTCAAAAGATTTTCCAACAAAATATTATTATGGTTCATCCCTTAGCGAAGGGAGGTAAACACTAATGACGGTTGCAATAGAAAAGTCAAAGTGCATTGGCTGTGGCGCATGTGTCGTTGAATGCCCAGTGGAAGCACTCGATCTCGTTGATGGACTTGTTGTTGTAGATCCAGAGAAATGTATTGACTGTGGTAAATGCGTCAAAGTATGTCCGACGGATACACTCTCATTACCGGATAAGCCTGCTCGCAGGAGCGATAAGCGTGATCCAGAGGCGGGTTCTAAGTTTGACTTACAAGAACCGCTGCCAGAATCCGTCAAGGACTATTCTCAAGGTAACGAGAAAAAGACAATTCGTTCACAAGTTGTTCCTGTTGCAGGTGGGGATATTTGGAGCGGTGTTTGGGTAATTATCGAATATATTAATGGTAAAGTTGCTCCAGTGTCTTGGGAATTACTTGGCGAAGGACGAAAACTTGCTGACGCAATTGGCTGTGAACTCTGCGGTGTTGTTACAGGTCACCAGGTTGAAGAAGTGATTCCGGAAGCTTTTGCTTATGGGGCGGAAAAGGTGTATGTTGTTGATCACCCCGTTCTCAAAGATTACCGCACTGAACCTTATGCCGGAGCAATTATTGACCTTGTTAAAAAGTATCAACCTGAGATTATTCTCATGGGCGCGACGTCCATGGGTAGAGACGTTTTTCCGGCTGTCGCCACTAAATTGCAGACTGGTTTGACTGCGGATTGTACAGTCTTAGGCATCGATCCAGAGACTAAACTTTTACAACAAACGCGACCCGCTTTCGGTGGAAATATTATGGCTACAATTCTTTGTCGTACCAGACGTCCTCAAATGGCGACAGTCCGTCCAAGGGTTATGGCTATGCCGGAACGTGTTGATGGACGAATCGGAGAGCTTGTTCGTGAGGAATTCAGCTTTAATGAAAGTGATTTCCGTACAAAGGTTCTTGAATTTATTCCTTCGGATGCGAAAAGCGCCTTCTTAGACAAAGCAGAAATTATCGTTGCTGTTGGTTTAGGTATTGGCGCTAAAAGGAATATTGCCCTTGCCGAAGAGTTAGCAGATGTATTAGGGGCAACAATTGCTGGAACGCGCGGTGCCGTAGAGGCAGGTTGGCTGAGCCATGACCAACAAGTTGGACAATCCGGAGCAACAGTTCGACCTAAGGTCTACATTGCTATTGGAATATCCGGAGCGATTCAACATTTAGTTGGAATGGAAACCTCTGACTTCATTATCGCTATTAACAATGACCCTGAAGCTTC
>JAUZPJ010000445.1 GCA_030706025.1 Bacillota bacterium
AAGGGCGCAAGTGAGGCCGCAAAAGAATATGGTCAAGAAGATAATCTTGTAGTTGGTGCGAATATTGCAGGATTCTTAAAGGTCGCTTCAGCTATGTATGCACAAGGAATTTTGTAAGTTTTTCTTCCTCAAAAAATAAAGTTTATACATTAAACAAACCCCTACATCGTCACTTTAGTCGTGTGATAATGTGGGGGTTTGTTTATTTTAATGTATTATTCAAATAAACTTTCCGCATAAGCATAAAGTCTTTTAGGTAAATTTAGGTAATTGGCAGGATTATCCATTAATTAAGAGAATAGATTAAGTAGGATTAGAACACTTATGAGGTTGTGATTATTTTGCCTAACGAAGGATACCTTAAGCAAGAAGAAGCATATCTGTTTAATATTGGAGAAATGTACCATAGCTACTTGAAACTAGGCGCACATATCATAGAATATAATGCGATTCGGGGGACACATTTTGCAGTCTGGGTGCCTGACGTGCTGAGTGTTCGTCTTGTTGGTGAGTTTAATAACTGGTGCTCCACAAACGATAGTTCAATGGTTGAAATGGGGAGCAGCGGGATATGGACTCTCTTTGTGCCGATAGTTCTTGAAAAACAATTATACAAGTATGAAGTGCATACCAAGGATGGAAAAGTGTTTTTGAAGTCTGACCCGTTCGCCTTTTGCTCAGAGTTACGCCCCGCAACTGCATCGATCGTTTGTTCACTTGAAGGATTTGATTGGCAAGATCAAACCTGGATGAACCGAAGAAAAGGGATCAATGTTAAAGAGATCCCACTTTTGATTTATGAAGTGCATTTGGGTTCTTGGAAAAGGAACAAGGAAGGAAAGTACTATACTTGGCGAACTCTTGCTGCTGAGCTAATAGATTACGTGCTCGAAATGGGATATACCCATCTGGAATTAATGCCCATTATGGAACATCCTTTTGATGGCTCCTGGGGATATCAAGTGACGGGGTACTACTCATGTACAAGTCGATTTGGTTCTCCTGATGAATTTATGTATTTTGTTAATCAATGTCATCAATCAGGAATAGGGGTCATTTTAGATTGGGTGCCTGGTCATTTTTGTAAAGATAATCATGGTTTAGGTCGCTTTAACGGAAAAGCGTTGTTCGAGAACGAAGATAATCAACAATGGGGTACCTATAACTTTAATTTCGCAAAAACTGAAGTTTGGAGTTATCTCATCTCTAATGCTGTCTTTTGGTTTGATCAATTTCATGTCGATGGGATAAGAGTAGACGGAGTCAGCAATATGCTCTACTTGGATTTTGCAAAACCATCACATGCCTGGAAAAGCAATATTTATGGCGGGAGAGAAAACCTTGAAGCCGTCGCTTTCATGCAAAAGTTAAATGAAGTGATTTTTAATGTTTTTCCAGGAGCATTAATGATTGCGGAGGAATCAACGGATTGGCCGTTGGTTACTTATCCCACAGATGTGGAAGGGCTCGGTTACAATTTTAAATGGAATATGGGTTGGATGAACGATACTTTGAGTTATATGAGCCTTGACTTTCCCTTGCGCAAAGATCACCATCATCTATTGACATTCTCCTTGACCTACGCTTTCTCTGAGAATTTCATTCTTCCCCTATCACACGATGAGGTTGTTCATGGCAAGAAATCTTTATTAGATAAAATGCCGGGCAATTACCAACAAAAATTCGCTGGACTAAGATGCTTATATGGTTATTGGATTACTCATCCAGGTAAAAAATTAGTGTTTATGGGCTCTGATTTTGCTCAATTTATCGAGTGGCGTTATGACATAGAGCTCGATTGGTT
The DNA here is from genome assembly GCA_030706025.1 of Bacillota bacterium. Lineage (GTDB taxonomy): Bacteria > Bacillota > Desulfitobacteriia > Desulfitobacteriales > Desulfitobacteriaceae > Desulfosporosinus. Next base: position 1,805 of record JAUZPJ010000445.1, read on the forward strand.
CTTATTGGATTATGAGGCACATCGAAAGCTTCAACTATTTGTGAGTACCCTGAATACACTATATCGGCAAGAAAGAGCCCTATGGGAAAACGAACAGGATTGGTCGGGTTTTGAATGGATTGATGTTAATAACCATCATCAAAGTATCCTTATATTTTGTCGCAAATCACAACAACCGAGCGATTTTCTGATTATCTTAATTAACTTTCAGCCAATAAATTACGAAAATTTTCGTCTAGGGGTTCCTCACAAGGGAATCTATCTAGAACTTATGAATTCTGACCAAGAAATTTATGGAGGAGGGGAACAAGTCAATCATACGTACCTTTTAACCGAGAAGAAACCTTGGCATGGCCAACCTTTCTCACTAACAATTAAAGTGGCATCCTTAGCGGTTATCATCTTAAAACCATGGATTAATAGTACGATATTGGGGGAAACAAAATGTTTTCAAACAAAGAAACCTTTAAAGTAGTCTATCTAAAAAAGTTAATGGAGGGGGAAGGAATTACTGCTCTAGAAGCAACTAACTGGGACAAATTCAATGCCCTGGTCGGATTGCTAAAAGAAAACATGAGTTATC
>JAUZPJ010000446.1 GCA_030706025.1 Bacillota bacterium
AAATTTGCCTGAACGGGGCAAAACATGTTAGAATAGTTTAGGATATATCTGACACACTATTTATAGTGTGTCTTTTTTGTACTATCAAAAGGTATAAACTTTCGTTATATACTTTCCAAGCATAAGTGCAACTAAGGCTGCCACCTTCGCCAAGGATTCCAAGAAGTCAAACCCGTGCGAAGACAGTGTCTGCAAGATGACTAATACGTGCGAAGACAGTGTCTTCGTGAGCGCCAGCCAAGTTTTCTTTAATATTTGTAATAGGGGGGATATAAGTTGATCAAAGAACGTGAATTACCCTTACTGCCATTACGAGGGATCTTAGTTTTTCCGTATATGGTGATTCATCTGGATGTCGGTAGAGAACGTTCCATGGCTGCTATTGAGGAAGCCATGCTTAATGATCGAATTATTCTTTTGACGTCACAGAAAGAGACGGAAATTGACTTACCTAACCCAGGTGATCTGTATGCAATGGGTACTGTAGCTGAAATCAAGCAACTCCTTAAGCTTCCAGGGGGCACTATGCGTGTTCTTGTTGAAGGGATCTCCCGGGGCCGAATCCTTGATTATTTGCAGGAAGAGCCCTATTTTAAGGTAATGGTTGAGGAATTGGCCGAGGAAAAGGTACCCCTAACCCCGGAAATACAGACCTTAATCCGGGGGATGACGCATCAATTCGAAGATTATGCCAAACTCGGGAAAAGAGTTCCCGTAGAAACTTTAGGAACCGTTTTGGCGGTGGAAGAACCAGGCCAATTGGCGGATATTGTGGCGTCTCACTTAAACCTGAAGGTACCCGATAAGCAAACCATTTTAGAAGCCATGGAAGTTAACATACGTCTAGAGCGTTTAACGGAACTGATCATGCGTGAAATCGAGATTCTGGAATTAGAACGACGCATCGGTCTGCGAGTGCGCAAACAGATGGATAAGGCGCAAAAGGAATACTATTTGCGGGAACAGATGAAGGCTATTCAGAAAGAACTTGGGGACAAAGATGAACGATTGGTAGAGGCGGAGGAATACCGCGAGAAAGTTGCCAAGGCCAAATGTCCCAAAGAGGTGGAGCAAAAGGCCCTCAAAGAAATTGAACGTTTAGAGAAAATGCCGCCTGCCTCTGCGGAAGGTACCGTTGTACGTACTTATCTAGACTGGTTATTGGCACTTCCTTGGACAAAAGCTTCTAAAGATAAAATTGATTTGAAAAAAGCCGAAGATATTCTTAATGAGGATCACTACGGATTAGAAAAAATCAAGGAACGGATTCTAGAGTTTTTGGCGATCCGTAAGCTGACTCCCAAAATGAAAAGCCCGATTCTTTGCTTAGTAGGCCCACCAGGGGTTGGCAAAACCTCTTTAGCCAAATCCATTTCCAGAGCCTTAGACCGCAAATTTGTGCGCATGTCCTTAGGCGGATTGCGTGATGAGGCTGAAATTAGGGGACACCGCCGTACTTATATTGGTGCTTTACCGGGACGGATTATTCAGGGAGTTCGAACCGCTGGAACCCGTAATTCCGTGTTCCTCTTGGATGAGATTGATAAAATGACCTCCGATTTTCGTGGAGACCCAGCTTCCGCTCTTTTAGAAGTTCTGGATCCAGAGCAAAACAGCACGTTCACGGATCACTACTTAGAAGTTCCTTTTGACCTATCCCAGACCTTTTTTGTCTTAACAGCCAATACCTTGCATACAATACCCCGTCCGCTCTTAGACCGGATGGAGGTTATTACTCTCAGCGGGTATACAGAAGATGAAAAGGTTAATATCGCCAAGCGCTACCTCGTGCCGAAGCAGATGGAAGTACACGGACTGAAGAAGGATGACGTCTTTACGATCGATGATGAAGTACTGCTCAAACTGGTTCAGGGGTATACACGAGAATCGGGAGTGCGAACACTCGAACGTGAGGTGGCTAATCTCTGTCGGAAAATAGCGGTACGCTGGGTTAAAAAGGAATGGGAACCCCATTCTGTGACTGTAGAAGACTTAGAGTCTGCCTTGGGTGCACCGCGCTATCATTTCCAAGTCGCTGCCAAGGCTCCTGAAATTGGGGCAGTGACAGGACTGGCCTTCACCGAAGTGGGAGGCGTTGTCTTAACCGTGGAAGTAACCCCTCTGCCAGGGAAGGGAAGGCTCACCTTAACTGGTCAATTGGGGGATGTCATGAAGGAATCGGCGCAAGCAGCTTGGACCTTCGTCCGGGCACACGCTGTTGAATTGGGAATTGAAGAAGACTTTTACGATAGGACGGACCTGCACATTCACGTTCCCGAAGGTGCCACTCCCAAAGACGGCCCCTCAGCAGGAGTCACAATGGCTACAGCAATGGCTTCCGCTATAGCCCAGCGCTCCGTTCGTTCGGACCTTGCCATGACAGG
>JAUZPJ010000447.1 GCA_030706025.1 Bacillota bacterium
CCGATTGCACTACAGCCTGTGGTGTGCGATTTGTCGGGTAAGAAAACACATTGAGTACCTAAGTTACGGAATAAACATTTCCCATGGGAACAGTCAGTAACCTATGATGCTCCTCTCACATATCTCATGATAATCCATTGTTAATTCTGATACGGTTATTAAGATTATTGGATCTTTATTCCCGTCAGGGTTTGGACAGTTTCAATATTTTTACATAAAGCATATTATAGAAAAAAGAATGACGGTGTTAATATGGAAAAGAACTTTAAAATACGAAAAGCCGTTATCCCTGCGGCAGGGTTTGGTACTCGTTTTCTACCTTTTACTAAATCTCAACCTAAAGAAATGCTGCCTATAGTCGATAAGCCAACTATTCAGTTCATTGTTGAAGAAGCTGTAAGTTCAGGAATTGATAACATTATTATTACTGGTCGAAATAAACGATCTTTAGAAGATCATTTTGATTATTCTACTGAGCTAGAAAGTTTTTTGAAAAATAGCGGGAAACAGGATCTCCTAGGTATTGTCCAAGATATTTCAAAGTTAGCTGATATTCACTACATTCGTCAAAAGGAAGCTCTAGGTTTAGGTCGTGCTATATATACCGCACGTAAATTCATTGGAAATGAGCCTTTTGCCGTGCTCCTGGGTGATGACGTTATTGACTCAAAAATCCCCTGTATAAAACAAATGATTGTGGTCTATGAAAAGTACGGTGCCCCAGTTCTTGGAGTCCAAAAGGTTACGCGAGAAGACGTCTCCAAATATGGTATTGTTGATGGAGAATTTAGGTCCGAACGAATTTATAAAGCTCGAAATCTCATTGAAAAACCCAACCCAGAGGATTCTCCTGCCCGGGGAATTTGCAAAAACCTTAAATATCCTTATTGAGGACGCAGAACTTCGGGAAAAGATGGGTCGATCAGGCAGACAATTGGCAGAGGAACTATTTACTTGGCAACGAGTAGCTACTGATGTACTGGGAGTATGGAAAGTAGTTATCGAAACGGCAATCGAAGTGTGAAAAAAGGCCAAGATTGTTACGAATACCAAAGCCCTCGCTAGTAGATTTTTCAGTCTACTAACGAGGGCTTTTCGTTGAATGGGACAGATAATCCAAACTTGTTACATTCTTTATGATTGTGGGATATTGTTTTGCTTTTCGGACTTCTTGTTTTCTTTTTTCTTTTTATTACTCTTATCACTCATCGTTTAATTCCTCCAATACACGTTTAACTTTAGTATTCCCAATATGATTTGAATTTGTGCATGTCCCTATCTATTAAAAATTAGCTCTCATTTCCTTAGGAAAATAAAATCCTGATCCCATTACGATCTATCTCGGGCATGTACAATTTCAATATTGTTACCGAGTTTTCTAGACTAGCATAAGATAAATTAAATGTAGTTTTAAAGGAGGACAATTATGATACTTAATGCCACCCTCATTTCGTGGATCCCTAGTACGGGTGAGCTGACCTACAGCGTTGAAGGCGTCACACAGACGTCGACCGTCGTGTCTACAACGAACCCGCATCGTGCAGCACTCAATCGGTATATACCCCCCAACCCAGTCCTTCCCATCGTAACGCGCTGGAACACACTCATCGATGCGATCAATGGTCGGGTTACTTTCGGTCCGACGAATCCACCACTCGACATCCCAAACACCTTTAGCGGGATAACAGGTGAGCTAGCGGCCGCCGGAGCTAATATGGCAGTATAATTGCACAAATAACTTTTTTGAAGAAAGCACTTGAATTAATGGTGCTTTCTTTTAACCGTACTGAAGCCTGTATCTCTCCAAAAGACATAGGTTTTGGCGTGAAGGCGTGTCCGTTCAGTATCATAGGAAATATGTATTTCTGTATTAGTCAGTTTACTGAGCTGTTCGACTGCTTTAAAATCTGTGGCTCCCAGATAGGAGGTCATAATAACCCGCAGTTTGCCGCCAATCACGGACATAAGCTCACGGGCATAAGCCTTGTCCTTATCCTTCAAACGAAGCTGGCGCTGAAGGCAGAGGTCTGAAGGTTGTTTAGCGACTTATCGATTGTCAGCAACAGATTCCCTCCGATCAAATAAATAGGATTCCGTCGCAGTTATCTGGAGTCCCGGCCTTATTTTACTTTCAGCGTCCGCAGGTACGCCTTTGCTTCGTCGCCGATCCGGTAGCTCTCAATCGCTTTCTGGATAGCTTTGTTGTGCGTCCATTTCGCCAAACGCTGTTCCCGAATATACGGCAAAGCCTCTTCGTACTGTTTAGCCAAGGCTGTTGCGAAATACCAGGCAATCATCATGTTGACATAGTATTCCTCCGACCGAATACCCGCCACAAGCTCAGGGATCTCCGGCCGGAAAGCGTCAGCGAGATAGAAAC
>JAUZPJ010000448.1 GCA_030706025.1 Bacillota bacterium
AAGAACAAAGATATCTCAAACATCTGGTGATCATGCCGGAGGGGTTCCACCCGTTCCCATACCGAACACGGAAGTTAAGACCTTCAGGGCCGATAATACTTGGGGCGCAGGCCCCTGGAAACGTAGGTCATCGCCAGGTAAACAAGCAAAAAGACTATCTCAAAAGAGATAGTCTTTTTGCTTTATATTAGTTAAAACGGAACTCCGGGTTTCACCCGTTCGGTTCAAAGGGTGAGTCAAGCTATAGCTCAGATGTTCTTAAACCATTGATTTATGATTAGCATAACACCTTTATAAAATGACGTCATCGTTATGAATTGTATGGATATGATGGTTAATTCAGGGCCTTTGGCAACTGTGGCAATACTAAAACTTGTAAGGCGAGGCAGCCTTCTATAAGGGTAGATATTGGAATTATTTACATGCTGTAATATAATTATCTTAAAAATGCTCACATATAAGGAGACTTAATGGCACATAGAACTATAAAATCCGGATACCATCAATTGAGCGAACGGCTTAATCAATTTCCTCAAGGGGCCCCGCCTTCTGAATATTTATTTAAGATACTTAGAGTCTTAATGAGTGAAAAGGAAGCAAGGGTTATGTCGGCGTTACCGGTAAAACCTTTCTCAGTTCGGACAGCTAGCGCAGCTTTAAGAATGAGTGAAGGAGATACGGAAAAGATACTTACAGAACTTGCTTCTCGGGCCTTATTGCTTGATATTGAGAGTCCGGATGGGGGCAGAACCTTTGTTTTACCACCACCAATGGCAGGTTTCTTTGAGTTTTCCCTTATGCGTCTAAGAGGAGATATTGATCAGAAGTTACTTTCTGAACTATTTTACCAATACTTAAATGTTGAAGAGGATTTCGTCCGTGATTTATTTGTTACAGAAACAAAGCTTGGAAGAATTTTCGTCAATGAACAGGCTTTAAGCACTGTGAACAATTTACATATCCTGGATTATGAACGAACGAGCGAAATCATCAAGAAAGCCCCAAGCATTGGGGTCGGTATCTGTTATTGTAGGCATAAAATGAGCCATATGGGTAAAGCTTGTGAAGCACCCTTAGAGATATGCATGACCTTTGGGACTACGGCGTCCAGCCTTATAAAGTATGGCCATGCCAGAGAAATTAGTGTTTCTGAATGTATGAGTTTACTTGAGAAAGCTTACGACCACAACCTGGTTCAGATCGGGGAAAACGAACAAGAAGGGTTGCCTTTCATTTGTAATTGTTGCAGTTGTTGCTGTGAGGCACTTCTGGCCATCAAGAAATTTGGAACGTTAAATGCTATCACTACCACGAATTTTTTGCCTGAGATCAAGGAAGCTAATTGCAACGGCTGCGGAAGATGTACCTTAGCTTGCCCAGTAGGAGCATTAAAGGTGGTATCGCAAAGCGTTTCGGATTCTAAAGTAATAAAAAAGGCCAAGCTGGATAAAGAGGTATGCCTAGGTTGCGGTGTTTGCGTCAGATCCTGTAACCGTGGAGCTATAAATCTTAAGCATAGGGACAAACGAGTTATTACTCCGATAAATTCCGTTCATCGAATCGTCTTATTAAGTATCGAAAGAGGGAAACTCCAGAATCTCATTTTTGATAACCAAGCTCATTATAGCCATAGGGCAATGGCCGCGATACTAGGGGCTATCTTAAAAATGCCTCCTATTAAACAAATCATGGCTGGTGAGCAGATAAAGTCAAAGTATCTTGCGGCTTTAGTTAGAAACTATAACTAATATTAGCCAATAAATTTTAAAGTTTTTAAAGAAGCGGGAAATGCCCGCTTCTTTTATTTTCTATATAGTTCATTACACAACAAACTGTATGAAATTCCTTATATGTAAATACTTCTTTAATGGCGTTTCATTATTCGCTTGAGTTTTTAGGGAGGAGTAATATGCCGAATAACAGACAAAAGGAAACTCGACACGCGAACTCCTCTTGGGCCCGCTGGTATGCTTTATTTGCTGCTACCCTAGGGATGGCGGCCACGTTTGCCATTTGGGGGGCTCTTGCCCCAATAGCCTCCATATTTCAAAAGGACCTCGATTTAAATAATACCCAGGTTAGCATTATGATTGCAATTCCTGTTTTATTAGGTTCTGTGATGCGGATCCCTCTGGGAATTCTAGCCGATCGTAACGGCGGAAAAAAGGTCTTTCTTATTCTTTTCATATTTTCCCTGCCTCCTACACTTGTCTTAGGAAACATGGTTAACTCCTACTTAGGTTGTATTTTCTGGGCTTTGGTACTGGGAATGCCTGGTACCTCTTTTGCTATTGGGATTCCCTACGTCTCCAAATGGTTCTCCCCGGAGTAGCAAGGAATTGCCTTGGGATTTTTCGGTATGAGCAATG
>JAUZPJ010000449.1 GCA_030706025.1 Bacillota bacterium
ACTAGCGTTTATGTTCTTGGTGAGAGATTAGCCAAGGAAAAACTTGGTGAGTGGATAGAAGGTAGTAAACGATACTACGAGGTCAGGCCGCATGCCTATTTTATGGTGACAAAGGGAGAAGCTTTTCAGGTTTTGCAGGCTGGACCGGAAATTTCCCCTACCCTCTCCAAAGAGGTGCTTGAGATGAACAAACAGACTATTCGTCAAAACGGGGTTTCGTTGGATGTCACGTTAGCCCAGTTTGGGGCCTGGCTGATGAGCCCTGACAGGGAAGCGGTTCTTCCCGCGATAAAATTGATATATCCCCAAGAGCTGAAGGGGGCGGATGCTAATGGCCCAAACAAAGCAGTAGCTATAGAAGGATTGGGGGTTTTCCGCGGGACTAAGCTGGTTGGCTGGCTCAATCGAGAGGAAAGCATAGGGAGTCAGTTGATCATGGAGAACCGTAGTAGCGGGGCGGTTTTTCTTCAGGTAGACGTGGATGGACGGAAGTTTACTTATACACTCCAGAGATCCAAGCATAAGGTTAAATCAAGTTTGGTCGGTGATAAGCCCACTTTCCAGGTAACCATTGAAACTCAAGGGTCGGTGGCTGACCCTGAAGAGGAAACTATAAGTACCGAAGAACTGAGCCGGATGGAAGATGCTGCAGCCGAAAAGATTAGAGAGATTGCCTTCCAGGCAATTGATAAAGCTAAGGAATATGACTCGGATTTTCTTGGCTTTACAGAAAAACTTCACCGTACCAATCCTTCCGCATGGCAGAAAATAGAACCCCATTGGCGGGAGAGTTTCCAGGAAGCCGATGTGGACGTAGAGGTAAAAGCAAAAATATTGGATACCGGAAAAAGCGGACCGAAGCTGAAATTAAAGCAGTAAGCAATAGCATTTCTTGGGCCTTCCAGATTAACCTAAAATTTGACCCTTATCTGAAATGATAAGGGTCAAATTTCGCAGGAATATTCTTAACTGTTTACGAAGGCTAATTGAAAGAAGTTACGAATAACTCGTCTTCACTAGGAACTAATACGCCTGCTGAAGTTGGCTTTCTTTGTTAGATTGTCTGTATTGCGTGATTGATAGTGACCTCTAAAACTGCCCTAATCCAGACAAACTTGTTCTTCATCATTTCAAACTCTTCACCATCTTTAAGAAACCTGGCAGTCCCTTTAACTAGGAATCCAGTACCCTTGCCCATCTTACCTTGGACTTCTCTATTTCCAATGGTAAGCTTTACTTTGTTATTGGTGCTAATGTTTTTTTCAGTCTTATGCATGAATCCGGCAGGGATTAACAATTTGTCATCCGTAGTCACGTGTACATAACTGTTCCAAGTATTAACAACGTGTGGTTCGTCTGCTCCTTGAGTTACTATCGCCACAACTCCGTCGGCTGGGTGAGATAATACTTCGGATAGTGTTTCGTTAATCATTAAGTTTGCCTCCTCGTAAGTTTTAAATTATCAACATTTTTACCTAAGGATATTAGGGATAACATTTATCCGCAATATAGATTATAATTAATCGGCTTGAGTAAGTCAACTGAAATCTTGTACATAATATATAAGCGTAGTATAGTCTAACTTGTAGAATATATACTACGTATGATCTAAAGTACTGGGGGAGGTAAGTATCGTGCAATACAGCATAGGCGTAGAATATGCGTTGCATTCTTTGTTTTACATGGTAGACCTTCCACAAGGGAAGGCTATTGGAGTTAAAGAATTAGCAATATTACAAGGAATATCCGAGACATATCTTTCTAAGATTTTCACAAAATTGAGGAAGTCGGGCATTGTAAGAGGAATGCCCGGTGTTAATGGTGGATATGAATTAGCACGTAACTCGGAGAAAATAAGCTTTTGGGATATTGTCGAGGCTGTTGAAGGGGCATCGCCTATATTTCAGTGTGCAGAAATCAGGCAAAATAATATCTTACTAGACAAAAATACCTTACCAAGTAGTTTTGAAAAATGTCCATGCCTAATAAAAGTTGTTATGTTAGAGGCAGAAGAACAAATGAGACGATATTTAGCTGAAAAATCCCTAGCGTGGCTAAATGAAGAAGCTAAGAAAGAGTTCACTGACGAAAAGAAGAAAGCAATTGATGATTGGCTTAAAAGCATTATTTCGAAATAGCAGCGAAGAGCAGAAGCTCCTTTCGAAGCTTGGTGGGCATGTAGGGTGGATATCACATAATTACTATTGAAAAAGTTAAAGGTCTATGGTTCTGGTCAAAGTGAATTGTTGATTGGCGAAGCCCTCAGGGATTACGAAAGAGACAAGGTTTTTATATCAGTAAAATTTGGAGCATTAATGGCTCCTAACGGCTCAATGTATGGTCTGGATGTAAGACCTCTAA
>JAUZPJ010000045.1 GCA_030706025.1 Bacillota bacterium
AGACTTAAAGAGAGGTAAAATAGAAATTCAATATTTTTCTGAGGATGAGCTAAATAGGCTTCTCGAGTTGTGGAACATTCAAGTTGATTAATTAAAATGTTCCACGTGGAACATTTGCAATTCCTTCAGAAAGAGTTCTGTTAATAGAATACATCAATCAATTATTAATGCAGTTTGGATTCTCAAATTATCACGAATATGTATAACCTCATATAAAATATTTTTTAAAATCATATTATTTTAGTTGTTTCTTGCATGTTTACTTCTTATTTCAGGATTAATAGTACAAGGATTTGTGATAGGGCAATTGTACTAATTTGGAAGTTACACGAAATTCTTGACAGATAATAATCTATATTTAATACCATTGTACTAAATGTGTTGAAATAAAAGTTAAGCATAATGTTAAAAATGTTCCACGTGGAACATTTGTCTATTTAATGTTTTGCTTATTAAAGCTGTATAATCCGAAAGGTAGGAATGAAATGTTAGGAACTATTGTCAACACCCTTGCGATTGTTTTGGGAGGACTTTTGGGCCTGTTATTTGGACAAGCATTACCTGAGAAAATGAAACGGACTGTAATCCAAGGAATCGGCCTATCAGTATTATTGATTGGTAGTAGTATGGCATTACAAACAAAGAACCCATTAATTGTTATTGCAAGCTTAGTAATCGGAGGAATAATTGGAGAAGGGATTGATATTGAACTTCGTTTACAGCATTTGGGAGGTTGGCTCGAAGGTAAACTTTCGAAAGGAGGACCCGCGGTAGGATTTACAAAAGCGTTTGTGACCACAAGTTTGATATACTGTGTAGGGGCAATGGCAATAATGGGTTCGCTAGAAAGTGGTTTAAAAGGTAATCATAATATATTATTTGCAAAATCTATGCTTGATGGTATATCCGCAATCGTTTTTGCTTCTTCAATGGGGATTGGAGTATTGGTATCAGCGATCCCTGTATTTTTCTACCAGGGTGCAATTACTTTAACAGCGGGGTTGTTACAAGGGGTTCTGTCTCCTCAAGTAATATCTGAAATGGGAGCCACGGGTGGACTGCTTATTGTGGGAATAGGTATAAACATTTTAGAAATAAAAGAGATAAAAGTGGGTAATCTACTATTAGGTATTTTTATAGCAATTCCAATTACAATTTTATTTACGAAGCTGCGACTAGGTATGTAAAGAAAAGTGATATAAAGTTTACATGGAACTTTAAGACTGTTGTATGAGAACTCAATTACAAGGAGGATAAGGAGAGTTGTTAAGTAGATTGTCTAATATAGCACCATTGAATTGGTGGTTCGAAAGTGGTTTGGCTTTACTGTTACTAATTTCACTTCTATTGATATTTTTGCTGTATTACCGAATGAAACGTTTTGAAGACTCGCATTTAGCCCTTCGAACATTTTTGTCCGGAAATCAGTTGGATACATTACTACAAGAATATACTCGCAAAGTGGAAGAACAGGATCTCGAACTCAAGAAAACTAGTGCTCGATTAACTCCAATTGAAGACAAACTACGCGACAGTATAGATAGGGCGTCAATAATCCGTTTTAAGGCCTTCGAAGATGTTGGAAGTGATTTAAGCTTTGCCCTTGCACTTTTGAATCAAGAAGGGGATGGAGTTGTCATTAGTGCGATCCATAGTCGTGACGAATCAAGAGTGTACGGCAAACCGCTAAAACATGGTAATTCTACGTATATGTTGACGGAGGAGGAAAATGAGGCTGTTTACAAAGCCATGGAAGGAAGAAAAATATAGTACGAAAAAGTTATTAGTGCACAACAGATAAGTAAGATCGTGTTATTAGTGAACTGATGTTTTCCGACATCCGCCATACAAGGTTTAAGCGAGTATTCTGTAAGACCATAAACTCCATAAATCCTCCGACATTTACAATTCCGGTTATATGGGCCTCTCCCACTTCAGGAAGTTCCTTATGAACACCAGCGCCGGGCTTGATTGGTCCATCCGCTAAAGTGATACATCCAACAGAATCAATGCGGCCTAGGCAAGCATCGATAGCAATAATAAAAGGATTGACCAAGGAGTTTTGAATAAACTTAATGTTTTCCCCTAGATTTTGTGCGTGAACTGGCTCATCTAGGGTACCATACACATGAAGTTTAGGCAGATTTAAGCGTGAAAGATGCGTCCCAATTAAGGGGCCTAACGCGTCTCCAGTCGATCGATCAGTGCCTATGCATAAAATTACTGCGGGGCGTTTACGGGCGTGTGCAAACAAATCGACAAGTCGTGTTTCCAACTTCGCCTTAGCAGAATAGTCGTCTATGTGAGCCCTCATTTTTTCAGGTGCGGTTAATAAAGAAAATAAACTCACAAACAGCCCCCTAACTTAAGATCCGCGATCTATTTGAATCTACTAAATGTATTTATATTTTTCCCAAATATTAGTCTTTCTATGCATTATCTTCTCATTCTTGCCATAAGCATGATGGCGAGGAGGGAAGATATATGAATTGGAAAATGACATTTCAGGTTGCCGCAACATATGTAGGTGCCGTTATGGGAGCGGGATTTGCCTCAGGTCAAGAAATTCAGCAATTCTTTGTACGGTTTGGCAATTGGGGATTAGTTGGTATTGTCCTAAGCGCATTTCTGTTTTCTATTTTAGGCCTAGGTATGTTAGAGCTGCAGCACCGATGGAAGGTTACTTCCTATAGGGATTTTTTTGATCGGTTAATGGGTTCAAGGTTAGGAGGATGGGCTGATAGGCTCGTAAGTATTCTGTTGTTCGTAGGGATGTTAGCGATGATTTCCGGTAGTGGCGCGTTATTTAATGAGTATTTTGGTATATCTGGGTGGATTGGTATTCTCATGACGGGTTTAGTAATTGCTTTAGCCTTATGGTTTCGAGGAGAGGGTGTACTATGGATTAATACAGTTTTAATACCCTTGAAGTTTGTAGCTTGTATAGGAATTGCAACCTTGGCAATATTTCTGGCAAAAACCGGGGATGGTGAGGGTATCCCAATTATTCCATCCTTTGTTGTTGGGAATTGGGCTATTTCTGCTATCCTGTATGTTTCTTTTAATTTAACCTTAGCTATAGTTGTATTCGCTTCTTTAGGTCGTGCCGTACAAAAACCGGGTGCTCGATTGGGGGCAGTTTTGGGTGGAGTCGCATTAGGATTGTTCGCATTTGTTATAGGGGCTTCCTTACTGCGTTTTCCCGATATATGGGGTTTGGAGATCCCTATGGTTGCAGTTGCAGGTAAACTAGGAGATTGGCCTGCCTTTTTATATGTGATTGTTCTATGGCTAGCCATGATTACTGCAGCTGTCGGAAATGGATTTAGCTTGCTTAGTAGAGTGGAAGATTCGGGAAAGTCTAATTATGGTAATACTATACTTATACTAATGTTACTGCTTATTCCGTTAGCCAGTATTAGGTTTTCGCAAATTGTGCAGCTTGTTTACCCGTTGTTTGGTTACATAGGGTTTGTTTTCTTGCCAACAATTCTATACTTTTGGCACAAAGTACGAAATAGCTAATTATATGACAAAGGGTGATTTCAATTAAATCAATCTACGAAAAGGCAATAAAACACTTAGAGGTCGGAGAACTAGACGAGGCGGAGGAAGCGCTGCAACTGTATCTTAGAGATAATCCCTCGGATGCAATGGCTTATAACAAACTAGGTGTAGTTTTCGTTAAAAGACCTAATCGATCGGAAGCAAAACGGTGTTTTCAGGAGGCACTAAAATATGATGTCAAACTTGTTCCAGCACTAAATAATCTTGGAAATATAGCTCGCGAAGAGGGCGAGCTAGAGCAGGCGATTGAATATTATCGAAAAGCTATTTTAATTGACCCGGATTATCCACTACCTCATAATAATTTGAGTGTTATATATAAACAGCTAGGACGTTACAAAGATTTCGTTCGCGAGATTAAGACAGCAAAACGCCTAGAAAACAGAAATGTCCTTCAACCTAAAAAGAAACAAACGATGTGGAGCCTGTTGGCTAGAATATGGACCAAAAAACGTGATGAGAGGTAAAAAAATGGACGAGAGACACTATTTAGTGGGCACGGCTGGGCATGTGGATCATGGTAAAACAGAGTTGATTCGTGCACTTTCTGGAATAGAAACGGATCGCTTAAAGGAGGAAAAACAACGGGGGATCTCTATTGAACTTGGGTTTGCACATATGAAACTGCCTAGTGGGCGGCAGGTCGGTATAGTAGATGTTCCAGGGCATGAGCGTTTTGTCCGCCAGATGTTAGCCGGAGCAAGTGGAATGGACATCGTGTTGTTGGTAATAGCTGCAGATGAGGGTATTATGCCACAGACACAGGAGCATCTAGACATTCTGACCTTACTGGGGATACCTCGGGGAATTATTGTAATAAATAAATCGGATCTTGTTGATGAAGAATGGCTCGATCTTATGGAGGAAGAGGTTCGAGAGAAACTAAAAGAGACCGTTTTTTATGAAGCCCCGCTTTGCAAAGTATCTGCCCTGACAGGAGAAGGAATCCCACGATTACGTGAAACTATTGATGATTTGCTTTCAAATGTAGAAAGTAAAAAATCTGCTGCACCAGTTCGTATGCCCCTAGATCGGGTCTTTAGTATTCAAGGATTTGGAACTGTTGTAACTGGCACGCTTAATAGCGGAGAAGTAAGATTAGGACAAGAACTTGCCATTGAACCAGCCCATATTTTAACAAAAGTCCGTTCGCTGCAAGTATATAAAAATAAAGTAACTTCTGCAGCCGCGGGTCAAAGGGTAGCGGTTAATATCGCCGGAGTTGAAGTTAATGAAGTGGTGCCAGGTTCAGAACTTGTTATTCCTAATGTCTATAAGGTAGGAAAGATCCTCGATTTAAAGATTTTAAATCTTTCATCGGCAGATAAGCCTTTGACGCAACGACAACGAGTACGTTTCCACCTTGGAACAACAGAAATCCTTGGGCGGTTGCATCTATTAGATCAAGAGGAGCTAGCACCTGGTCAAGAGGGGTATGCGCAAATCTTACTCGAAAAACCGGTTGTCGCTGCATCAGGAGATCGCTTTGTACTCCGCTTTTACTCGCCTACCCACACAATTGCGGGTGGAAAAGTGCTTAGCGTCGCGGAGTTCAAACAGAAAAGGTTTCGGGATAGCGTCTTAGCACAATTAAAAATTAAGGACCAAGGGGATCCTCTTGACCTTATAGAAAGAGAAATCATGCAACCTAAAACTGCTTCAGATTTGGCAGCAAGTTTGCACGTTAGTGTTGAAGAGTTGAAGGAGAATTTAAACACATTAGATAAATTAGAACGTCTCGAAATTTGGAAAGAAGATGAAAACATTCTCTATTGGGGAAAAACAATGGCAGAGGTTTGGCGTGAAAAATTAATGAATATCGTTAAAACTTACGAGGCGTTAAACCCTTTGCGCGGGGGAATTAGTCGGGAAGAATTAAAAACTCGTTTAGGAATTACATGGACACATAGACGATGGCAAACAATCTTGGAACTTGGTTCCCTTCGTGGGTTTTACCGCATTAAAGGAAGCAAAGTGCAAACGGTTGAGGGAGCGACAATACCTCCGGAGATAAGAAGACAACTAGATGCATTACGATCTCTCTGGCAGAGCTATGTACTCATGCCTCCCGAATTGGGTTCGGCGGCGGAAGCGTGCGGTATTTCAAAAGAGGATCTGCAAGAGTATGCTGGATATTTATGTGATCAGGAAGAGTGGGTATTTATAAGTGGTTTCTATTTTCAAAAGGAGGTTATTTTAAAGGCAAAAAGTATGTTAGTAGAAACCCTCAAATTACGTGGGGAAGTTGGCGTAGCGGAGGTGCGGGAATTATGGGGAACGTCTCGAAAATATGCGGTCCCTTTACTCGAGTTCTTTGATCAGCAGCGTGTTACACGGCGCCAAGGAGACAAGAGGATTCTCTTCTAGAGATACATTTGTATTGTCCAGGAAAACAAAATCGTTGACACTATGGCATAATAGTTATAAAATGGCTATAATTTTACGGCCTATAATAACAAGATGCCTAGGTTTTTCTCCCTGGGTCAGGGAGTTTTTTTATTGCCAACATAAGAGTGAATTTAGGGGGTGAAAGGGTAAACCTTTGGATTAAATATTGATCCATGTTTAATAAAGGACAAAACAAAAAAGCAACTAGGGGAAAGAGATTTTGATTAAGTAAAGACAAAGAGGAGGAGTTAGAAATGCGAAAGATATTTACAGTTATTACAGGAGTCTTGCTCAGTGCCAGTCTTTTAGTTGGATGTGGGACCAATGCAACATCCGGAAGCAGTGGAAGTGGTGGAGTTATTAAGGTAGGAAGTAATTTTGAGTTGAGCGGGGCAAATGCAACGTTTGGTAAATCTTCAGTAAACGGGATCGACCTTGCTTTTGAGCAACAAAATGCTAAAGGAGGGGTTCTCGGTAAAAAGTTACAAAATATTAGTGCGGATAACAAATCAGATGCGGGCGAATCAACTGCTGCGGTCACAAAACTTATTGGACAAGACAAAGTAGTTGCCATACTCGGATCCTATGCTAGTACAGACACATTAGCGGCCTCTCAGGTAGCTACGGATAATAAAATACCGTTACTCTCGCCAACATCTACAAACGTTAAAGTTACCGTTGAAAATGGACAAGTTAAACCATGGATTTTCCGAGCTTGCTTTATCGATCCTTTTCAAGGAGAAGTGGCGGCTAAGTTTGCCCTTACTAATTTGAAGGCAAAAACCGCAGC
Organism: Bacillota bacterium; assembly: GCA_030706025.1. Lineage (GTDB taxonomy): Bacteria > Bacillota > Desulfitobacteriia > Desulfitobacteriales > Desulfitobacteriaceae > Desulfosporosinus. The sequence continues at coordinate 6,746 of JAUZPJ010000045.1, forward strand.
GGTTTTCATCGATCAAAAAAGCGATTACTCTAAGGGTCTAGCCGAAGCCTTCATTAGCAACTTTAAAAAGGGAAATGGTACTATTGTAGATACAGAGCAGTACGTTGCTTCTAGTGATAAGGATTTTCGCGCTACTCTAACGCGAGCGAAATCAGCCAATCCTGATTATTTGTTTATTCCAGGGTATTATCAAGAAGTGGGACTCATCGTCAAGCAAGCCCGTGAAATGGGGTTAAAGCAACCTATAATGGGTGGAGATGGATGGGATTCTCCAGATCTATTAAAAATTGCTGGTGCAGAGGCCTTAAATAATACCTACTTTGTAAATATGGTAGCAATCGATGATCCAGCTATGGCAACGTTCGTTAAGGATTATAAAGCAAAATATAATATTGAACCGGATGCCATGGCAGCGTTAGCATATGATGCAGCAAATATGCTTATCAAAGCTTTTGAAACTGCAGGCGATACCAGCGGAGAAAAAGTAAGGTCAGCTCTGGAAAATATGAAAGGATTCAAGGGATTAAGTGGGGAGACCAATATTGATCCTAAAACACATAATCCTGTAAAAAGCGCTGTTATTATTGAGATGAAAAATGGGAAAAACACCTTTTTAACCAAAGTAGAGCCAAATTAATTCTGGTCGAAACTAAGTTAAACTTTGCGTTTAGTATCTTGTAAAATTCGACTATTGTATATAGAATATGTAATAAGAAGTTGTTATTCAACAGCCTCTAATGTTTGAGTAAAACCTCGGTCAATAGGATTCTTTCTTTGACTGAGGTTTTACTACGGTTATCTTCTGATTATCCGTAAATGAGGTTAGCGGAGGCAAAAAGTTGGAGGTGAATAGTTTAGAAAGAAGAAGAAATAAACTGTTTCTTAACAAAGCTGGTCGGAGCTATTCTGAATGGGCTGGAAAAGAAGTAAAAAGATCAAATGAGGGGGTAAAAGAATGAGAAAAATATTCTCTATGGCAACTGTAGCACTGTTAAGCCTTTCGCTGGTAACCGGTTGTGGAACTACCGCTGCACCTAAGACATCTGATGTTATTAAGGTTGGTGGAGATCTCGAACTAAGCGGTGGGACGGCTATGTTTGGTCAGGCTGCTGAGAAGGCAATTAAACTGGCGTTTGATCAGCAAAATGCCAAAGGTGGGGTTTTAGGCGGGAAAAAGTTAGAATATGTGTCCGGTGATAACAAGTCGGATGCTGGGGAATCTACCTCGGCTGCGACTAAGTTAGCGACACAAGATAAAGTTGTCGCTATCTTAGGACCCATGACAAGCGGTAACACATTGGCTGCTGCACAAGTAGTCTCTGATAATAAAGTTCCGTTAATTACACCAACAGGGACAGCGGATAAAGTAACGTTTGAAAATGGACAAGTTAAACCGTGGATTTTCCGTGCCTGCTTTATCGACCCATTCCAGGGTCAGGTTGCTGCAAACTTTGCCTCAGATAATCTTAAGCTTAAAAAAGCAGCAATTTTTATTGATCAAAAAGGAGACTATTCAAAGGGTCTAGCCGCTGCTTTCGAGGAAAACTTTAAAAAGTCTGGCGGAGAAATTGTGGCTAAAGAACAATATGTTGCCGGCAGTGATAAAGACTTCCGTGCGACTCTGACACGTATTAAAGCCGCAAATCCGGAAATTGTCTTTGTTCCAGGCTATTATCAAGAAGTTGGGCTGATTGTAAAGCAAGCTCGTGAAATGCAAATGAACCAAGTATTTCTCGGTGGAGATGGTTGGGGTTCTCCTCAACTTGTAGATGTTGCAGGAAAGACGCCGCTAGAAAATACTTACTATGTTAATCATGGAGCTATGGACGATCCGGGAATGGCTCAATTCATAAAAGATTTTAAAGCAAAATATAATGCTGATCCTGATACCTTTGCTGCATTAGGCTATGACGCAGCGAATATGCTCATTAAAGCACTTGAGAGCGCAGGAAGTACAGATAGTGAAAAGTTACGTAGTGCTCTCGAAAATACTAAGGGATTCCAGGGTGTTAGCGGTGAGTTAACGGTTGATCCAAAAACTCATAACCCCGTTAAGAGTGCCGCTATATTACAATTCAAAGATGGTAAGAGTGTATTTATGACAAAGATCAACCCTAAATAATTTCTCGGTACAGCAAAGGCCCGGATAAAGAGGCGTATGGATGTCGAGATTCCTGCTATAGGAAAGGAGGGAGGACAACCCTCCCTCCTTTTTATGATAATTATTCGGGAATAGGAGTGGAAATATGGGAAGTGTAACACTGCAATTTTTGCAGCAGATTGTAAATGGGCTTTCACTTGGTAGTATTTATGCTTTAATTGCATTGGGCTATACTATGGTATATGGAATTATTAAACTCATAAACTTTGCCCACGGCGATATAATGATGGTCGGGGCTTATGTAGGATGGTTTGCCACAACTACATTGCATTTGTCCTTTCTTCCGGCATTGGTTTTAGCGATGATGGCCAGTGCAATTCTCGGTGTTTTAATTGAAAGAATCGCTTATAAACCTTTACGCAATGTTATACGGATAGCATCGTTAATTACGGCCATAGGTGTCTCACTCTTTTTGGAATATGGTGGCATGTTGCTTGTGACACCCCAAGTACGTACCTATCCTCCTGTTTTTCCTGATACGATTTATAACATCGGCGGAATTATCGTGAAATACGGTGACATAGTCATGATTGTCACATCAATTATTTTGATGGTATTACTTCACGTTATTGTTCAATATACAAAAATCGGTAAAGCAATGCGTGCGGTATCGTTCGATACAGAAGCGGCCTTATTGATGGGGATTAATGTTAATAATACAATTTCTGCGACCTTTGCAATCGGATCAGGACTAGCGGCGGCCGCTGGAGTGTTAATGGGGGTATACTTTAATACGATTGACCCTTTAATGGGAATTATTCCAGGGTTAAAGGCATTCGTGGCCGCAGTTCTGGGTGGAATTGGCATCATACCAGGTGCTATGGTTGGAGGGGTTTTCTTAGGACTTACAGAATCCCTTGTTAGTGGTCTCGGATGGTCAACATGGCGGGATGCTGTTGCATTTCTAATTTTAATTCTTGTTCTAATCGTTAAGCCTAGCGGGCTGTTTGGTAAGAACATCCGTGAGAAAGTGTAGGTAGTGAACATGGGTAAATGGATGAATCGTCAAAGTCTTGTGACCATACTCGGGGTTCTTCTTATCTATGGCATTGTTCAAGGCAGTATTTTCATGGATGTTATGCCCCCCTTTGTTGCCCTTACGTTGATTCAGATATGTATTTATGTCATTTTATCAAGCAGCTTAAATCTTATTAATGGGATAACCGGTCAATTTTCTATCGGACATGCAGGGTTTATGGCAATAGGAGGCTATTTTGCAGCCATTGTTATTGTTAAATTTCATGGTCCGCTTGTTTTAGCACTTTTAGTTGGCGCGATTGTCTCTGCTGTTGCTGGTTTCTTGATTGGGCTTCCAACATTACGGCTTAATGGAGACTACCTAGCGATCGCCACCCTTGGACTTGGAGAGATTGTACGAATTATCTTTTTGAATACAGAGTATGTCGGCGGAGCTTCGGGATTTTCAGTTCCTAAAACAATTAACTGGACATGGGCTTTTGGTCTCACGGTATTAAGTATTCTTGTTATGCGCAATTTCATTAACTCAACGCATGGAAGAGCCTGTATCTCCGTTCGCGAGAATGAGATTGCTGCAGACGCGATGGGTATTAACACAACGAAATATAAAATTATTGCTTTTACTCTAGGTGCTTTTTTCGCAGGGTTAGCCGGTGGAATTTATGCAAATTACATGTATATTATTCAGCCAATGACGTTTAGTTTTCTTAAATCCTTTGATATATTAGTGATGGTCGTACTCGGTGGTTTAGGTAGTTTGACGGGAAGTATTGTTGGTGCAATAGTTATGACAGTAGCTTCGGCTGCGTTGGCTGGTTTACCAGAGTGGCGCCTTGTGATTACCGCGGTACTTTTGGTTGCGATGATGATCTTTAGACCCACGGGGCTATTGGGAACAAAAGAATTTAGCTTAAGTTTCCTGGGAAAGAAGGGTGACAAAAATGCCGCTTCTAAAAATTGAAAATCTTTCTAAGTCGTTTGGTGGTCTAAAAGCGGTTTCGAATTTGAATATTGAGATTAACGATAAAGAATTGATTGGTCTAATTGGCCCTAATGGAGCGGGAAAAACAACCGTCTTCAATTTACTCACGGGGGTTTATGACAAATCTGAAGGAAATATAACGTTTGGGGATAAAAACTTGAGCGGGCTTAAACCCTATCAGGTCACCCACCGTGGAATGGCACGGACGTTTCAAAATATCCGTTTATTCAGTGATTTAAGCGTTATCGATAATGTCAAAATTGCCTATCACCAACGGACTTCTTATAGCATGGCTAGTGCCATATTTCGTCTGCCAGGCTATTACTCAGGGGAAGCAGAAATGGAACGAAAGGCCTTGGAGCTGTTAAAGATATTTCATCTTGAAGACAAAGCTCAAGAGACTGCTAAAAATTTACCGTATGGGGAGCAACGACGTCTGGAAATAGCACGTGCCTTAGCAACAGAGCCGAAACTCCTTTTGCTTGATGAACCTGCCGCAGGTATGAATCCTCAGGAAACTCAAGACCTTATGAACCTTATACGCTGGATTAGAGAACAGTTTAAATTAGCGATTCTTTTAATTGAACATGATATGTCCCTTGTTATGGGCGTATGTGAACGGATCTATGTTTTGGATTATGGTATGATTATCGCTCAAGGTGCACCAGACGAAATTAAGAGTAATCCCAAAGTCATAGAGGCTTATTTAGGGGAGGAGGTTGTCTGATGCTGGTACTTGAAGATATAAATGTTTACTATGGTGCCATTCATGCTTTAAAGGGGATCTCCTTCGAGGTTAATCAGGGAGAAATAGTAACTCTTATCGGCTCAAATGGTGCAGGAAAAAGCACAAGTCTCAAGACGATCTCCGGATTATTGCGCCCCAAAAAGGGTAAGATTACGTTTAAAGGTGAAAACTTGGCGAATATTGCTCCCCAATCTATTGTAGCCAACGGAATATCACAAGTTCCGGAAGGTAGGCATGTATTTGCCAACATGACTGTTATCGAAAATTTGGAGCTTGGTGCGTATCTACGTAAGGATAAAGCAGGTGTCAAACAAGACTTGAAACGAGTTTATGAACTGTTTCCACGGCTTTTGGAACGGAGCAGTCAACTTTCGGGTACCTTATCTGGTGGGGAACAGCAAATGTTGGCCATGGGTCGTGCTCTAATGTCAAAACCTCAGCTGCTTCTTCTTGACGAACCTTCAATGGGTTTAGCTCCTATTTTTGTCAAGCAGATTTTTTCAATTATTAAGGAAATTAATTCCAGCGGAACAACCATTTTACTTGTAGAACAGAATGCTCATATGGCCCTTTCGATAGCCAATCGAGCTTACGTTCTTGAGACCGGAAAGATTGTTCTTTCAGGAGATTCGCAAAAACTTGCTGCTAGTGAAGAAGTCCGTAGGGCCTACCTCGGGGGATGATTGCATATATTCCTTAGTACATGATAAATTTGCATAAAGATTGTCTTTATTTGAGCAGGCCTTAATGGCGTAGGTAAAAAGTTTACTAATAGTCTAGAAGGGCTAAGTTTTAGGTGGAAAGGGGCAAAGTGTATATGTATGTTCGGCAATTTATGACGTCCCAAGTATTTACGGTGAATCCGGATGAATCAATTGCAGACACAATGGCTCTTATGCGAGAAAAGAAGATCGACCGAATGCCCGTTGTGGAAAAAGGAAAATTGGTTGGGTTTGTTACAGATGGAGATCTTCGAGAGGTTTCTCCTTCACCCGCAACCACATTAAGTATTTTTGAGCTTAATTACCTCATAGCCAAAACCCCTATTCGTGAAGTTGCTGTAAAAAAAGTGGTGACTTGTCATCCT
>JAUZPJ010000450.1 GCA_030706025.1 Bacillota bacterium
CCATGATACATCACCTTGCCTTTTATAAGTTGGGTTATTCGTGTAAGTGTTTGGCTTAGGATTCCGTGAAATAATTCTCATGAATATATGGTTAGTTGATATATATGGAGATTTTTCATGTTTATCACAAAAGCTCAAAAAACCTAGAACTCAATACAAGAACGCCCACAAAATAAAATTGAATGGGATATCGATAACAAATGGCTAATTTAAGAATTAACCCTTGAATTTACCGGTGCTAATTTAAGATAAGAAATGGCCTTTAAGGGAATTTTAAACTCATCCTTTGGAACCACTCGACTCAAAAGCCACATATTTAAACAGGAGGTGGACTTTTGTGAGCAACCGATTCCTAGTCATCCTATTGACCTTCATTTATGTTTTAGGATGTACAACACCAGTTCGAGCTGATACACCCATGCAGAGTATAATGTATCATATCAATCCGGTTCAACGGATCGAAGTTGTTAATGAACTAACCAAGAAAACAGATTTCGTCGATATCCTGCAAGTCATCCCAACGTTGAAGTTAGATCTGAAATATGCGACAAACGATAATTTTACTCATACGAAACTCTATGATAGTTCCAAGGCGTTGCTGCGAAGGGGAAGCGCAGATAAACTAAAAAAAGTTGCTGACGAAGTCGCCAAAGATGGATTTCTGCTCAAAATTTGGGATGCTTATCGAAGTCCTAAGGCACAGTTCAAAATGTGGAATCTTGTACCTGATACGAGATATGTAGCGAATCCATATAAAGGCTATTCCAACCACTCGAGAGGATCAGCCATAGACTTAACTTTAGTAGATCTTGAAGGTAAGGAAATCGCAATGCCTACAGGCTTTGATGATTTCACACCCTCGGCAGAAAGAGCTAATGAGAATGCTAACGCTAAGTATTTGGAAAAAATCATGGTCAAATACGGATTTAGGCCCTTGGAAACCGAGTGGTGGCATTTTGACGATATTGATACTTATGAACCTGAAAATTCGGCTCAACTTGCAGTGACATCGGACCTAAGCAAAAATGGAAAACAAGACATCGTCATTAGTGCTATCGGAGACGTTACGTTGGGTCAGGATGAACGATTTCCATACGCTGGTAGTTTTAATCAATACTATAATGAACATGGCACCGGTTATTTTTTTGAAAGGGTAAAAAAGATACTCAGTGAGGATGATTTGACCATTGCCAACTTAGAAGGAACTTTGACGGAGGAGAAGGGAAAACCTGATAAAAGTTTTCAAGGTAACCAAGCCTTTTTCTTCAGAGGAAGGCCAACGTATGCTACGATACTCAACGAAGGCAGCATCGAGGCCGTGAACTTAGCTAATAACCATAGTATGGATTACCTAGACAAGGGATTTAAAGACACTGAAGCAGCTTTAGACAATTCAGGTATCATCAATTTCGGGTATACTAAAACAGCCATATTCGGAATAAATGGAATTAACATCGGATTAATAGGCGTCAACACATTGGGAAAGATAGAAGAAGGCGTTAATTTAATCAACTTGAAGTTTGATCTAGCGAACAAACTTCAATTACTCAAAGAAAAAACATCCTTAATCATAGTAAGTATTCATTGGGGAACAGAGAACACAAGCACGCTAACATTGGAGCAGTGTGAACTCGGGCGGTTTGCAGTTGACCAAGGAGCAGATTTGGTGCTCGGTCATCATCCCCATATCATTCAACCATGCGAAACTTATAAGGGGAAATATATAGTTTATAGTCTTGGCAATTTTGTCTTCGGAGGCAATTCAAATCCAAAACAGAAAAACACGGAAATTTTCCGCCAGAAATATTGCTTTAAAAACGGTAAACTTGTTGAAGTGGATTCGCCCTTAATTATACCTTGTCGTCTATCATCAAGCTTTAAGCCAGAGCCTTACAATTGATAGTCATCTGTATCCATATTAACCAATGATCCACTAATGCATTAACAGACTTACTTTGTTACAATAGCAACACGTCGCGAGGAAATAGCATTTCATATCTTCCTGCAATGTACGAAGATTTATATTTGGTTTTGATCCTATATAGATGATCGGGGGTCAAATAAGCTTTTAAAGTAGGTCAAGCCCTCCTTAGGGAAAGGGAAGACTGAACTACAAGATGAAGACACCCACCTGCGAGAGCAGGGTCAGAAACCAAATAGTCCAACGGCTTTGCGGGGGATCTTAGTAAGAATTCGGAGAAGTACTCAAGTGGCTGAAGAGGAAGGTTTGCTAAACCGTTAGAGTGGGTAACCGCTGCAAGGGTTCAATTCCCTTCTTCTCCGCCAATCTTATAATCTTCATTATCTTAAGTTGAGGGGTAAATGTTATTATGGCGGCATAGCCAAGTGGTAAGGCAGAGG
>JAUZPJ010000451.1 GCA_030706025.1 Bacillota bacterium
AAGCCAACCCTTACGCTAGAATGAGCATATGATTGTTCATGATATTGAACACGACAATTGATTGTTAGCAGAAGGAAGGCTTATTTCATGCCGATTTGGAAAAGGAATTTAATCGTTTGCTGGTTTGGGATGTTTGTAACAAGTATAGGAATGAGCCAGATTGCCCCAGTATTGCCGCTTTATATTAAGCATTTAGGAGTTCACAATACAGCTTTAATTGAACAATTTTCGGGGATTGCTTTTGGTGTTACCTATATAATTTCAGCGCTTTTCTCACCAATTTGGGGGCATGCCGCCGACAAATTTGGACGAAAACCAATGCTTTTGCGAGCGAGCCTTGGTATGGCAGTCGTTATATTTTGTATGGGTTTTGCACAGAATGTCTATCAACTGATTGGGTTAAGATTATTGCAGGGCATTATAACAGGGTATAGCACGGCCTGTACGACGTTGATTGCGACTCAGACGGATAAGGAACACGCGGGATGGGCTTTGGGAACACTTTCAACAGCATCGATTGCAGGTTCTTTGCTTGGACCAACGATTGGGGGTTTTATCGAAGAGAACGTTGGTTTTCAAGAGGTGTTTTTCATAACGGGCTCACTAATGCTGATTGCATTTCTTACAACTGCATTATTCGTCAAGGAATCGTTTACCCGTCAAGATAAAAAGGTGCGTAGTATTAAGGAAATTTGGAAGATTGTTCCTGAGAGAAGTTTAACGATAATTATGTTTGTGACCTCGTTTATGTTAACCCTGGCGTTATATTCTGTTGAACCCATCATAACGGTCTACGTTACACAGTTATCCAGTAATACCAGCCATGTTGCCCTGATCGCCGGAATGGCCTTCTCAGCATCAGGTCTGGCAAATATACTTGCCGCGCCAAGGCTGGGAAAACTTTCGGATAGAATTGGACCTCAGAAGGTTATGTTAGCCTCGCTTATAGTGGCAGGACTAATGTTTATACCACAAGCCTTTGTGAAAAATCCTTGGCAGTTAATGTGCCTTCGCTTTTTATTAGGATTAGCAATGGCGGGCTTGAATCCGTCTGTTAATACCCTGGTGAAGATCATTACACCCGATTCTCTGACAGGCAGAGTTTTTGGTTTCAGCATGGCAGCACAATATTTAGGAGTCTTTGGAGGTTCAGTTCTAGGCGGGCAAGTGGCAGCCTGGTTTGGTATCAAATATGTATTGTTTATCACAAGTGCCTTGTTATTGATCAATGCAGTTTGGGTCTATTTCAAAGTATATAAAAAACTAAGTATCAATAAATTAGCATTCTACAAAAATTAAAAATTAGGAATAGGAGACAAGAAAATGGAAGAGTTAAAATTAAATGAGGCTGAATTGATGAAAGCAGAAAAAACGGCGCTCGTCGTTATTGACTTACAGAAGGGAATTGCGAACAGGCAATCCGCCCCTTATACGGGTGAGCAGGTTGTTCAGAATGCACGACGATTAGTGAATGCATTCATGGAAAAAGGAGCCTTTGTAGTTCTGGTAAGAGTTTCCTCGATCGATGGAAAAGATATGTTAAAGCCGAGGACAGATTTGAACATGAATCCGGTACAATTCCCGGAAGGCTGGGATAGCATTGTACCTGAACTGGAAACAAGTAAAAATGCTCATGTAATTACCAAGAGACAATGGGGTGCCTTCTATGGTACTGACCTTGACTTACAGCTGCGGCGCCGAGGAATCGATACGATTGTACTATGCGGTATTTCAACTTCAATTGGCGTGGATACCACAGCCAGAGAGGCCTATCAACAGGGTTATCATCAAATTTTTGTGGAAGATGCCATGACGGCTTCAACGAAAGAGGAACATGATTATGTTTGTAAATACATCTTTCCTAGGATTGGTCAGATTCGAACGAGTGAAGAAGTGACTTTATCATTAAAATAGAATTAAAGAGTGGCAAATAACCTCATTGTTTCTAAATAAGTACCGAATCAGGTACCGTCATTAGAGATCAGTAAAATTTAGCTGCATCATAAACATGATCTTATTCATAAGGACGTCGGCTGAATGCTAAGGGAAATCGGAAACAGGAATTTCGACGTGGAATTCAATTTTCTTAAGGATCATTACAAAGAAATGCCTCGTACGATGTTACGATATGCCATAGAAAAGTTTGAACCTGATTTAAGACAACGATTTTTAAAAAGTATGCTATAACGATTCGCACCAAATTTATGATTTAGTGTGCGAAGTCGCTTTTATAAGAGTGCATGGGAGTTATAGGGCTGATAGCATTGGATAAACTAAATACGCTATATACTTTTTGTTGTTTTGAAATATAATATAAATATTTCTTAAGGGAGGTAATTGGTTATAAC
>JAUZPJ010000452.1 GCA_030706025.1 Bacillota bacterium
GAGATGCCCAAGGGATGATTCAGTACTTTTGGAATACGGTTGTCAATACCAATGCAAAGCATGCAAACTATGGACGTATGCTTCGGAATGCGGGTTTTCCCGAGTTCGAAGAGGTTGTTAACAACTTCCGGGTTCGTTTCAAGGAACTTTAGAACGGACCTTTATTGATTGGCACCTTTGGAAAATGAAAAACTTTTTCAGACTAGTTGACCTCTATCCTAGCGAACGGAAAGAGGTCATTCTTTATTGGATTCTGACATTCGTTTAAATGGGACACATTTGTTGTGAAAAAGTCGTTAATTTATTGTTTACTTCGACATTATTCGCTACTTCAACATGAGATAATTATCACGAGGCCAAATTGAAGGAGTGTAAAATAAGATGAACAAAAAGATCGTTGCATTCATCGAAATCGTATTCTTATGTAGCTGCATTTTTATTGGAACACCAGCTTATGCTGCTATGGGTAATCTAAGTCCAACGGCTGACTCATCACAAATTATTAGTACTAATAGGCTCTCGGGTAATAATAAATTTGAGACTGCCAAAGTTATCTCTGAGTATTATGGCAACGGAAAGGTCAAGAATGTTATTCTTACAACAGGAAACGATTTTGCGGATGCTTTATCCGCAAGTGTCCTAGCCCATGAAAAGGAAGCCCCTATACTGTTAGTTGATACTTCAGTTGATCGCTCTAAGGATGCATTTGATTATGTCATTGAACATCTCGATTCAACTGGAACGGCTTACATCATTGGCGGTATTGTAATAATAGGCACGGAATTCGAGACTAAACTTAATGAGCTTGGATTCAAAAATGTTGTTAGAATTGCTGGCATGGACAGGTATGATACATCTTATACGATAGCCAGTTCCCTTAATGATCTGACTGCATCCACCGTGGTGATATCCTCTGGAGAACAATACCCTGATGCCTTAAGTATCTCCAGTTTTGCTGCTAATAAAGGCTGGCCGATCCTTTTAACTCCTCACAATGCACTCCCGCAAGGAATAAAAAACTTTTTATTGGAAAGAAAGCCTTCAAAAGTATATATTGCTGGGGGAGTAGGAGTGATCTCGGGCAATGTACAATCCGAAATAGGCAGTTTGTTACCACAGACTAGTGTTGAACGATTGATGGGACAATCTCGGTTTGATACAAATGTTATCATCGCGGAAACCTTTGCGCCGACCCCCTCAACAGTATATCTTGCCACAGGTTACGGTTTTGCAGATGCTTTGGCAGGTAGTGTTATAGCAGCTAAAAATGGAGATCCCATTATATTGATAGACCCTTCTGTACCAACGTTGCCAAAATCTGTAGCCGGTTACTTCGGGAAACTTTATGCAAAAGTTTTAAATCCAAACTTAGTTTCATTTGGAGGTAGTGGAGTAGTAACGGATGATATAATGAAGATTTCGAGAGACTTGATATGGGGAACAGCGAAAGAAACTACCATTTATTCCATTGCCGATATTACTGCATCGGTTACTCAAAATAATAACTATTCTTTACCTACAACAGTTCAAGCAAAGCTTTACAACAGTGATACCCTCGATGTCCCTGTTAAGTGGAATCCCACATCTGTCGATACTGCCAGCATAGGGTCACGTGTTTATGATGGAGTTGTAGATGGGTATAGCAAAGGAATCAAGCTTAGTCTTACTGTCAAGGAACCAATGCCAATCTCCCAATACTCTACTTACTTTGACCCTAACCAGGTCAATCGTACTGTGAACCTTAGCTTGGCTGCAAAGGCTCTTGATGGAAAACTATTGGCACCTGGAGAACGATTTTCCTTTAATAAGACTGTTGGAGAACGAACGGCTGAAGCGGGTTATAAAGAGGCAATGATCATCGAAGGAGACGTCTTCACCCCGGGGCTCGGAGGAGGAATCTGCCAAGTTTCTTCCACTCTTTATAATGCAGTACGCCTCGCTAATTTGGAAATTCTTGAAAGACACCAGCATACCTTGCCCATTAGTTATGTACCCCCCGGACAGGATGCAACGGTAGCGTATCCCGTACTAGACTTCAAATTTAGAAATAGTTTAGGTGTTTATATCTTAATGCGTAGTTCGGTAGAAGGAAATACCTTAACCTTTAAGCTTTTTGGGAAGTAAGTTCATTAATAATAATACTCTTAAATAAAGATATACAATCAATAAGGAGCTTCACATAAGTCGCTGAGAACTTATTGAAACAGAAAAAAGAAACGTTGGTGGGAGAGATCTACCAACGTTTCTTCTATGTAAATAGATATGACACTGTGAATTTATGTATTAGGTCTTGCTGATAAAGGAGTTATTGAAACAAGTTTGATAACAGCTGTAGTGTAGAA
>JAUZPJ010000453.1 GCA_030706025.1 Bacillota bacterium
ACTAAAGCAAGGGTTAGAAGGTTGGATGAAGGAAAAGGGTTTTCAAAGTTTGACGGATGTAATCGGTAAGTCACTACAGTACCTGGTAGAACATTCCAGACTTCCCAGAGGTATTCAAGTCGTTTCAAATATAGAAAATGAAGTTTGCGATGGCTGCGGTTCTTGCTACACTGCATGCCGAGCAGGTGGTCACGAAGCGATCCAATGGATCAATGGATTTCCTCGGGTTGAAGTAGACAAGTGCATAGGTTGTGGTATTTGTCGTTCTATGTGCTTTTTGAAAGCGATAACTTTAATCAGACCTAGCGGAGATCTAAAGAGTGCATCTTTGTGAATTCAATGGTCGGATTATTCAAAATAGGTTTTATAATCATCAACAGGCTTATTTATAGAGAGGATGGATTGTTATGCTTTTAATTGCTAATGGTACGGTTCTAACCCTCGGTAAAAGTAATCAAGTGATCCCAAATGGCGGTGTTCTGATTAAAGATAATAAGATTATGGAAGTTGGTTCAACCCAAGATTTACAAACACGGTTTCCAGATGCGGAGTTTATCGATGCTCGCGGAAAACTTATTATGCCCGGGATGATTAACACTCATATGCATCTTTACAGCACCTTTGCAAGAGGAATGGATTCTAAGAGTAAGCCCCCTCAAAATTTTGGGGATATCTTAAAAGGACTTTGGTGGAAACTCGATAAATTATTGACGCTTGATGACGTTTATTATAGCGGCCTGACTCCCTTGATTGAGTGCATTAAAACAGGAACTACGACAATTATCGATCATCATGCCAGCCCTATGGCGATTACGGGAAGTTTGTCAACGTTGGCTAAAGCAGCCAAAGAAATGGGAGTACGTGCGGCTTTCTGTTATGAGGTCTCTGATCGAGATGGGGATGCTATTGCCCAAGAGGGAATAAAAGAGAATGTCGACTTTATTGCTCAGTGTCAGGCTCAGCCAGACTCGATGGTTGCCGGAATGTTCGGGCTCCATGCTTCTCTGACTTTATCCGATGAAACCTTGACAAAGTGCAGCGAGGAAGCTAAACGTCTAGGAGCAGGATTTCACGTTCATGTTGCCGAAGGGAAAGAAGATTTAGAAGACAGTCTCTCCAAATATGGGGTGCGGGTGGTCGAGCGTTTGGAGAAGTTTGGAGTTTTAGGACCGAAAACGATTGCTGTACACTGTGTACATATTGATGATCATGAGATTGATCTCTTAAAAACCACGCAAACTCAAGTTGTCCATAATCCAGAATCAAATATGGGGAACGCAGTGGGAGTAACCCCTGTTCTTAGGATGCTCAGTCAAGGGGTTAAAGTAGGGCTCGGAACCGATGGCTATACCTGCGATATGTTTGAGAGCGGCAAAGTAGCTAATATTCTTCATAAGCATGCCTCCGCTAATCCTAGCGTAGCCTGGGGTGAAGTGCCACAAATGCTTTATGGAAATAACCCTGAGATTGCCTCGGATTTATTTGGAGGTAAATTTGGTGAATTGTCCGAAGGAGCCTGGGCAGATGTTATAGTGGTTGATTATGTACCACCAACTCCTATCGGTTCAGACAATTGGACCGGGCATCTTCTCTTTGGTGTATCAGGACGCTCAGTTGAAACAACGGTGATCAATGGGCGCGTGCGCATGCTTGATCGAAAACTTATAGATATTGATGAGGAAGCTATTGGTGCTCGTTCAAGAGAGCTGGCGCAGGCACTTTGGAATAGAATTTGAGGTGATCTTGATGAAGAACGTTTTAGGACTCCGCTGTATTGATTGTGGTAAGCAAGTTCCCGCCGTAGCTGGGACGTATACTTGTCCGACCTGTGGTAAAACAGGCGGCATCATGGATGTGGAATATGATTATAAGGAAATTAATCGACTGACATCGCGAGAGCAACTAACCCAGTCCAAAGACTATTCGATTTTCCGTTATATGCCTTTTCTACCAATCGGTCCAGATTCAGCTCGTCCTCATCTGAGAGTAGGCTGGAGCCCTTTATATAAACCCCAGGGATTAGGTAAGAGCTTGGGAATGACTAACCTGTATGTTAAAGATGACGGTCAAAATCCAACAGCTTCTTTGAAGGACCGGGCCTCGATCATTGCTGTTATTAAAGCAGTGGAGGAAAAGGCTCCGACCGTAGCCGCTTCGTCTACGGGTAATGCGGCCTCATCCTTAGCGGGCAGTGCAGCGGCAATGGGCATTAAATCCGTTATTTTTGTTCCGAGCCGTGCACCTCAAGGAAAGGTTGCCCAATTATTGATTTTTGGAGCTACAGTGATTAGTGTTCAGGGGTCTTATGAAGATACTTTTAGACTTTCTGCAGAGGC
>JAUZPJ010000454.1 GCA_030706025.1 Bacillota bacterium
CATCCGGATTTTAACCTATCTTTTATCAAACGTTTCAGGCAGTGGCAACAGTAGATCATAATTTTGGATGATTATAGAGATTCGCTGCCTGACTTTAGTTTACAAAAGTAGCTCCGCAATACTATAACAGTGCTGCGGAGTTCGTGTTATGTGAACAGGATGCTCCTTTCATATTGAATTTCATACTGCGGTTCTTTTTAAACAATTCTTTACGAGTTCCTTCTTAAATAATTTCTGGAGATAATCCATTAGTTGGGGGTGGAGTTCTTCACGCTGAAGTCCCATTTCCAAGATAGCCTTCATGTAACCAAACTTATCTCCAATATCGTAGCGTTCTCCGTTCAATTCCAACCCAAGCAGACCTTCTTGTTTACGCAATTGCCGCAAAGCATCGGTAAGTTGATACTCGTTTCCTGCCCCTCTTTCTTGAGTTTTTAGGATGGGGAAAATTGATGGTTTCAGTATATACCGACCCATAATCGCGATATTTGACGGTGCCTTTTCGGGCATGGGCTTTTCGATCAAATCTCTTACTTGCAAAATCTTATTGTTCAGGGCTACCGGCGATATGATTCCATATTTGCTGACTTCCTCAAGTTGCACTGGCTGAACCCCTAAAACGGTTGATTCATAGGTTTCAAAGACGTTCATAAGCTGTTTTAGAGCTGGCGGATCAGACACCATAATGTCGTCCCCGAGCAAGACAGCAAACGGTTCGTCCCCAATAAATTGCTCTGCACATAGAATGGCATGCCCCAAACCCAGAGGTTCTCTCTGTCGTATATAATGAATATTGGCCATATCGCTGATGTGCTGAATCTCGAGCAACAAATCAGCTTTACCTTTTTCCCAAAGAGTTTGTTCTAGCTCAACGGATTTGTCAAAATGATCTTCAATCGATTTTTTATTTCGTCCCGTTACAATGAGGATACTTTCGATGCCGGACTGCACTGCTTCTTCTACAATATACTGAATGGCAGGCTTATCTACGATTGGCAACATTTCTTTCGGCTGGGCTTTGGTTGCGGGTAAAAATCTTGTACCTAAACCAGCTGCCGGGATGACGGCTTTCCTGATTTTCATGCTTATCACTCCGATCGATTTAATTTATGGTCGTTAATTGGCTTACAACGTTATTTTTCCGATGGTTAACTAAAAACTAAAAAACGACTTCCAGTAAAATTGATAAAGAGGCTTACGCTGGTTGCTAGTAATTTACTGAACAGAATTGACAAACCAAGATTGTTGTGAAAATAGACTAACAAGATGTAAGTTACGATCAATGTACCTAGGTTAAGAAGTAAGAATCGGAGGAACGATTTAGAGGATTGAGCACATCCTCTAAATGTCCATGTCCGGTTCAGTAAAAAGCTGTTCAATACTCCACACGTGTAAGATATACATTGCGCCACGAGTATGAGAACACCAAGATTTGTGAGTACTGTAAACACTGTAAAATCCACGCCAGTATTGACCGCCCCGACCAAACTAAACTTTAAAAACTCAAGGGGACGCTTCCACATTCAGATAACCTTCTTCACATTGCGTTCTTTTTTGACGATCCGTTCGTCCTTTACAATATGCTCTTCTTTCTTCAATCCGTAACACTCGCTCACAATATATAAGGGGCGATCTCTTGTTTCATCATAGATCCGACCGATATATTCTCCGACAACTCCCATCATGGTTAGGAGAACTCCGCTTAACACAAGTTGCATTGCCAAAACTAGATTCCAACCGGCCAAAACAGATTTACTAAATATCTTCAAAAGCAAGAGTACTACCAAGTAAGTCAAGCCTGAAGAAAGGATGATTGACCCAGCATAGGTTGCCAACTTAATGGGTTTATAGGAAAAAGAAGTAATCCCATCTAGACTTAGCTTAATCATCTTTCTAAGAGGATACTTACTTTCTCCAGCCAAACGTTCATCCCGCTCATATTCCACCGCAGTCTGCTTAAAACCTACCCAGCTCACAAGCCCACGAACATAACGGTTTTTCTCAGGCAAACGTTTCAGTTCTTCGCACACTCTGCGATCCAATAAGCGAAAATCACCAGTATCCGTTGGAATATCAAGATCTGTGGAAGCGCTAAGAATTCGGTAAAACAATCGTGCGGTCACTTTTTTAAACCATGTTTCTCCTTTACGCTTCGTTCGCTTTGCATAAACGACGTCGTACCCTTCCTTCCACTTGGAAACCAATTCTAAAATTAATTCGGGCGGATCCTGTAAATCAGCGTCAATCACAACAACCGCTGCACCGGACGCATAATCCATCCCCGCTGTGATGGCAACTTGATGCCCAAAATTCCGAGAAAAGGAAATCA
>JAUZPJ010000455.1 GCA_030706025.1 Bacillota bacterium
CCGATATCTTGTCTGCTCAGAACTTCCATGTGCCCGCCATGTCGTTCTGCTATCCACTTGGCAATGGACAAACCAAGTCCCGTTCCGCCCGTGGCCCTAGCGCGGGATTCGTCGGCACGGAAGAATCGGTCAAAAATCTTGGGAACTGCATCTGGCGCGATACCAATCCCCTCATCTAGTACGGTCAGCCGGGCAAGGCCATCTGCACTGGAAACCGAAATAGTGATCTGTTTACCTGAGGGAGTGTATTTCATAGCATTGTCAACTAATATTCGCGTTGCTTGCTTAATAAGACTTTTATCCGCGTTAATGAAAACGGGTGTAACACTTGAATCGTAGTCGTGTCCGCCGTCGATCATCTGAGTTTCCCTCAGCACTTCTAAGGCAAGATCGGACAATTCAAAGCGCTCTACTTGCAGAGTCATGCTGTTGTTGTCGCCCCGTGCCAAAAACAAAAGCTGTTCTACCAAGCCCTTCATATTTGCTGTTTCATCCTTGATCGCATCAATGGATTCCTGCAGGGTTTTTTCATCTTTCTTTCCCCACCGATCCAAGAGATTAGCATATCCCTGAATGACGGAAATAGGCGTCCTCAGCTCATGGGACGCATCCGATACAAAGCGCACCTGGGAACGATAGGATTCGTTGATCCGATTCAGCATCCCGTTAATAGCTGAGGCGAGGGTCTTTAATTCGTTTTGGGTTTCGTCGACTGAAATTCTAGTATCTAACCTTGTGGCATTGATACCGTCTAACTTGCCTGCCAAAGCTTCCAACTGCTCCGGTGAAAAGGCGCCGTCGGTACTTAGGTTATGTGCCGTTTCAGCCAGATCTTGAATAGGTCTTAGGGTCTTGCGAATAATTCGTGCGCCCGAGAAAATACTGCGCAACAGTAATAAGAGCTCTAAAATCATTATTATGGCAAGAAGGCCTATAAAGATCAGGAGAGTCTTTATAGGGTGGAAGGAAATACGATAAGTACCATTGCTAGCTTGGATAGTAACATTGTAGGTAACATCCTGCATTAGTTCCCAAGTGGTTAAGTTTTCCGAATCCGGGAAGTCTATACTCCTAACGCCGGATGCAGTCAGGGGAGAAAGGTAAGTTTGCAGGTTTTTAGGGATTTTGAACCCTTTAGCATCACCCGCTTGAATTGATACACTATATCCGGTGAATTCAATCCAGTTCTCTCCATCCGGAGTAGGTAGTCCTGTTTGATTCAGCTTTTCGGCAAATGCTGCAACGGTTTGTTCAGTGCGCATAATTAGACCACCCACGGACACAAGGCACAGAATCAAATCAAGGACCAAAAAAAGCCCAAGCATTCGAAAAAATAGCTTTATGTTAAGTTTCCATACGATAGAAAATTGTATTTTATTTTTCATCCTTAATCACATATCCCACTCCCCTTACGGTGTGAATCAGTTTAATACCGAACACCTCATCGATTTTGCCACGAAGAAAACGCACGTAAACATCGACGGCGTTAGTTTCTCCTGTAAAATCAAAGCCCCATACATTATCGAGCAGCGCTTCCCGGGAAATGACCAAGCCTTTATTTTTTAGCAGATAGTGAAGAAGGTCAAACTCACGTTTTGTCAGATCAATGGGCGTTCCCTTAAAAGTGACTGTATGGCGACCTGTGTCCAGCAGTAAACCGGAGGCGGACAATACACCCCCATCTTCCGGCATAGTTTTTCTGAGAGCGTTGCGGATCCGTGCGAGAAGCTCCTCGATGGCAAAGGGTTTGGTAATATAATCGCTCGCCCCGCTGTCTAGCCCAGAAACCTTATCCATAACACTGTCCCGTGCCGTCAACATGATGATGGGAACGGAGGAAGTTCGCCGTATTCTGCGCAGGACTTCCATGCCACTTAATTGAGGAAGCATAACATCCAGCAAAACGAGGTCAAACTCGCCGGATTCGGCGAGTTCAAGACCAGTTCTGCCATCAAAGGCTTTAGTTGTAGAATACCCCTCATAGCTGAGCTCCAGCTCGACAAATCGGGCAATTTTCTCCTCATCTTCAATAATCAATATTTTAGTACTCACGGAAAGTCACATCATTTCCAATAATTTAGTATACCAGGTCAAGAAGTATGCGTGGCATAAGTGCATCTAAGGCTGCCGACTCGCAGAGCTTGGCGCTAGCTAAGTTTTCTTTAGATGTTTATAGACTTCTTGAGGTTTTCGGCTGCGTCCGCTGCGTTATTCATCGCGTCATTTACCGTGTTGCTGCGAAAATCAGCTCCGTTGAAGCGATAGCGCAAACCAAAGAAGAGACCGATAATGACCAACGGGATAGTAACCCAGAACGCGAAGATAAGC
>JAUZPJ010000456.1 GCA_030706025.1 Bacillota bacterium
TGAGATGCGAATTCCTCATATGATATTTTTCCTAATGCAAAATCCATACTTTTCATATATATCTTTTCTGTTTTGGTATGTGTTCTAGAATTATTTATATTTAGCAGCTCATTTTCATTAACTAATGGCTCCAATATATGTTGTTTATTAGAAAATGCTTCAAAATATCTTAAACCAAATTTTCTTTGAGAAATAGCATCAATATGAATACCATCTGGGTTAGAAGTTAAACCTGAGGCTGTGACAAAGTAACAATTATCTTGTTCAAAGGCAAATTTTTGTAACTCTTGATTAATGAGATTATATTCAGTACAACTCTTTCCAAATCCTTCTTTTCCTAAAAAATCCCCTAAGCCACCGATAATGATTGGAATATCTGGAGCGCTTAACTCCTTTCTAAGAGTCTCAATAATTAAAAGTAATTTTTTATAATACACTTTGTAGTTACCATTAGCACTATCACTTTCTCCTTGATGCCATAGAATTCCTGTGAGCTTGCTATTTTTCATAGCAAATTTAGCTTCGGTTATTGCATGTTTAAAAAGCACTCCGTCCACAGCCCACTCATCCAGTGTACTTCCACCTTCAGCACAAGGAATTAATCCAATAATATCTTCTTGGTTTTGACGACACCATGCATCTGCAAATGAACCCGCCAGACTTATTCCTGAAACAGGACGATCATAATTGATGGGCTCAGTCATCATCTGCCATCTACCATTCCTGATCATTTGTATTCTTTCATTATAAATTTGGGGTACCTCATGAATAAACCCACGCCCCGCCATATTTGACTGTCCTATCATTAAAAACGATTTAATCATTTTTTTCATCCTTTCTTTTGTTTAATCTTTATGAAGAAATAATTCCAATTCTCAATAGATGTTAAGTAGCTACTTATTTAATTAATCGCTTTATTAGACTTTCCTAAATATCAAAAACTACTAAATTTATAATCAGTCTAATTAGACTAACCACACTTAAATATTATAGTCTAATTAGACTAATTGTCAATCATATCTTTTCTAAAGTAGCGTAAAATAAAAACACTCTTACCTAAATCTTTATTATAAGTAAGAGTATTCTATATATTCAAAATTAACTTTATATACAAGTCATTCAGTTTTTCTTTTTATATATTTTAATATAGTTTAACGGCTACTATATTTTCAACTCCTCAATTAGCGTTCGCCCGATCGGGTCTGCATCAGAGATGCATACAGGATCTTTTACAATCAGTCCTGCCTTCTCATGCCAGAACTCACTAAATAGGATATATAGTGGCTTAAGCCGCTCAATGTCTCCACCCTCCGCTAACGTTTTTGCAAGGAAATCGATGGCAAAATACATAGTCTTACTTTCATATGTCAGGTGAGGGTGTGGATGTCCATGGGCATCGATTACCCAGATAATTAAGTTCCCCACCTGTTGCAGACCATAACAAGGGGTTATACCGAGCTCTTTGCAAAAAGGAATAAGTTGGTCGTTGAAATCCATCTTCGAACGGCAATTTACAATAACCAAATACTTAGAAGAGCTATCCTTAGAGAAAACATGCGCAAAATCTACACGCTCTACATCTCCATGTTGCTTTTCATAGGCAAGATCAATCCCGGTACACTCTTTAAATCGAGTGAGTTCACTTGGTAAAAAACGTGTGAGGTCGAGTTGTGGGTTCGATGCTATTGCAACGCTTCCTGGGATTTTTGCAGCGGTGAACAAGCCTGATGTGCCACCTGATGAAATTGAATAAAAGATGATCCTCTCGTTAGGTATGCCCAGGCTTCGTGCCACTCTGGTTACAAGCTTCGCCGTCGCTTCGCGGTAGTCTCTTTCATGCGTGCCGTAGAACCAGCCTACAGCTATGTCCGACTCAAAGTACATCGGATCTTCAATGCTTAACAAATGACCTTTCAGAAACGTAGACCATGACCACTTACGGAAGCGTGGAAGCGGTCCATTCGCAATTGTCCCGTCATCACGCATGGTATCTAACACAACATAGAGATAATCGTGTTCGCTTGCATGATAAAAGCACTCAAAATACGCACCGTCAACCTGAGTATTGAATTTACCTTCTGGTACTCTGTCAAATTGTTCATAATCGATACACACACTTTCACCTGTGAGAGCTGACGCATCAGCCGAACGGTATCTCTCATGTCTATATGCTTCGAGCCTTTCGGCAAGATCAGCCTCAGTTCCTTCGGCATCGTACCCACAGGCTATATTTTCAAGAAATTCGATTGCTGGGAGACTGTTGTTATCCAATTTCTTTTGATGTTTAACAAAGTGTCCTTGATTTTCTTGCTCTTTTTTCATAAAA
>JAUZPJ010000457.1 GCA_030706025.1 Bacillota bacterium
AGTATTGGGGGCGGTATAGCACCGACTCCAATGGTTTCGGATTCTCCAGTCACTTTTGGTACCCAAGCTATTTCCTTATTTCTACTTCTGCGAGCTTTTTCATCGGGTTGCGCTGCCGTTACTGGCGTCGAAGCCATTTGCGATGCTGTACCAAACTTTAAGGACCCAGCAGTTAAAAACGCTAAGCTTGCTTATGGTTTATTAACTTTAGCAGTGATTATCACCTTTGGAGGGATTACCTACCTAGCGACAGTTTTTCACCCTGCACCGAGTACCCAACAAACAGGTATAGCTCAACTAGCCACTAGTGTTTTCGGTCGGGGTATCATGTTCTATATCATTCAAGGAACAACAACCATTATTTTAGCCATGGCAGCTAATACTGCTTTCGCTGGCTTTCCAATCTTATTATCAATTATTGCCAGGGACGGCTATGTTCCCAGGCAGTTTGCACTGCGCGGACATAGATTAGGTTTTTCGAACGGCATTTTACTTTTAGCAATCGCCGCAGGAACATTAGTAATTATCTTTCAAGGTGATACCCACCTTCTTATTCCCTTATATGCCATCGGAGTATTTACATCGTTCACATTAGCTCAAGCTGGTATATGTTTAAGGTGGCTTAGAACAAAACCAAAAGGGTGGATTTATAAGGCTATAATTAATGGTTTAGGGACGCTAATAACTTTTGTAACGGTGATAGTAATTGCTATTACAAAATTCCTCAGTGGTGCTTGGGTTGTTCTCTTAATCATCCCAGTTTTAGTTGTTTTAATGTTTAGAATTAGAAATCATTATTCAACCGTCGCCAAAAGGCTAGACATTCCAAACGATCGAATCGAACGTTTAAAACTTAGCCCAAAACCTATGCCCTATGTGATTATTCCCATTCAAAGCCTTAATGTCATGGTGATCAAAACACTCCGCTATGCCAAGAGCTTGTCCAACGAGGTTGAGGTTTTCAATGTAGAAACCTATGAAGGGGAAGCAGATAAACTACGTAATAAATGGGCAAAGCTTAAGACTGATGTTCCTCTTGTTATCAAACAGTCAGCGTATCGTGATATCGTTGGCCCCCTTACTGAGTATATTAAGTCAAATGAACATGCCTCACGACCAGGAGATGTGATAACCGTTCTTCTCCCTCAGTTTGTTGTTGCAAAACCTTGGGAGATGGCACTTCACAATAACACCAGTTTGTTTATTGCAAGAGCACTATTAAGTTATCGAAATATCGTTGTTTCTATGGTACCGTTTCAAATAGAGGAGAAGTCCCAAATGTTCAAGGATATTGATTTGGAAATTGAGTAACTCTTAAGCAAAGAACTATCTTCCTCTATTAAAGGAATAATTACTTCTATTTCGAATATTTTTGTGGCATTTATGCCGATTCTCTATTGGAAGGTGATGCCCTACTTAAGCTTGGTTCACTAACGGTGGATGAAGGATGAAAAGGGGTTACTGCAAAGGTATTACAGAAAGTGCCTCTATCCCTTACGAGACAGGGAATAGAGGCACTTTTAATGTCACCAACTCTGATTTTACTTTACCACTCTCTTTGCACCAACATATGCTTTCCACCAATATGAACTAAATCTGCTAATTGTCACACCTTTATGGGAAGTAGCATTAATAAATTTCCCATTACCGAGATAGATTCCTACATGAGTTATTGAACGGCCATTGAAGCTGAAGAAAACCAAATCGCCTGGAGCAAGCCGATTCACAGGAACATAAGTGCCTACTTTATACTGGCTGGAACTTACTCTAGGGAGGTAAATCCCTGCGACTCTGAATGCATTCATCGTGAGTCCGGAACAATCAATACCCCGATAGCTTGTCCCACCGACAACATATTTAGTTCCAATATAACTTTCGGATTTCGCTATTATTCGTTGTACTTGTGCCGAACGGGTAGTACCCGTAGAAGCATTTACTACCGGAACGAAACATAAAATGCCCATTAGCACCGATATCATCAATGTTGTGATTTTTTTCTTCATGTTAACCTCCAAAATGTGTTTTTGTTCTTGTGAGAACATGTAAAAGAATAACATGCCCACAACTTAATTTTCACTAGGAGGTTGTTGGACTTTCTGCCATATCCTAACCAAATATGAGTAATGGAAGATTACTACTTTAAATAAAACCTGAGTCCTTGGGCATTATTACCAAGGACTCAGGTTTTAACTTAACGTTATCGTATACGAATTGAATCAATTACCATTTAACAGTTTTTATCGGACGAGGCTTAATCATCTTAGCTCTTTTAGGAGTTGATCGGGTACGGTTATCGAGAAAATCTTCTATTATTTGAT
>JAUZPJ010000458.1 GCA_030706025.1 Bacillota bacterium
AAAATTCCCATTTTGGAAACCAAAATAGAGACAAAAACGGTGGTGAGATTGATATGCAATCTAGCCACTATTTTTGTCTCTCAATAACCTCTATCTTATTTTGTCACACTCTCACCTAAATAAGCTTTTTTCACATCTTCATTCGCCAATAATTCCTTACCGGTTCCTTTTAGAGTAATTCGCCCGGTTTCAATAACATAACCAACATCCGCGATATGAAGTGCTGCGTTGGCATTTTGTTCAATCAAAAGAATGGTCATACCTTGGCGATGAATCTCTCGAACGATACTGAAAATGTCTTTCACAATGAGCGGAGCTAGCCCCAGTGATGGTTCATCCATCATAAGAAGTTTTGGCCGAGACATAAGGGCTCGTCCCACCGCAAGCATCTGCTGCTCGCCCCCTGACAGGGTACCTGCTAATTGCCACTCACGTTCTTTCAGCCGAGAAAAAAGGGTAAATACCCATTCTATATCATCTTTAATTCCCTGCTGATCTTTCCGTGTAAAAGCTCCCAGCTTTAAATTTTCTAAGACGGTCATATCGGGGAACACTCGTCGCCCTTCCGGAACCAACGTAATCCCATTTTTAACAATGTTATGGCGTTTTTCCGCCAATAAATTCTTTCCATGATAAGTGATTGTACCCTCTTTAGGTTTAACAAGACCAACTATCGAGCGCAGCATAGTACTCTTCCCAGCACCGTTGGCTCCGACCAAGGTAACAATTTTCCCTTCCTCCACCTCGAGACTGATCCCCTTTAAAGCCTCAATCCCACCATAGGCGACACTCAAGTTTTCAATTTTAAGCATAGTCTTCTGCCACCCCCAAGTACGCTTCAATCACCTTCTGGTTATTTTGAATCTCATAGGGGGTTCCTTCAGCGATCGTTACTCCATGATCAAAAACGTAGATTCGATCAGAAATCCCCATGACGACTTGCATATGATGTTCAATCATAAAAATGGCCAAGTGGAATTCATCCCGTATTCGGTAGATAAACTTAGTCAAATCATCCGTTTCCTTAGGATTCATGCCGGCAGCCGGCTCATCTAAAAGGAGTACTTCAGGATTTGTCGCCAAGGCCCTTGCGATTTCTAAACGCCGCTGCTTACCGTAGGGAAGAGAACTGGCTTTCTCACTTTGAGCATCTACAAGCCCCACCTTTTCTAGCAAGTTAAGTGATTTCTCTCGGATTTCCTTCTCCTCACGACGGTAGCGCGGGAGTTTAAAGGCGGCTTCTAAGAAATTTGACGTAAGATGCAAATGGTTCGCTATCAAGACATTATCAAGTACCGTCAAGTCCTTAAACAATCGGATATTTTGAAACGTCCGTGCAATCCCTTGCTTAGTAATCAGATCAGGCCTATGGCCCGTGATATCGTTTCCTTTAAAACTAATTTGCCCGATTGAAGGTTTGTAGACTCCGGTAATCATATTGAAGGCGGTTGTTTTTCCTGCACCATTTGGACCAATTAAGGCTATGATTTCCCCTTCGCCTAAAGCAAGGTTAAAATCCTTGACTGCAGTCAGTCCGCCAAAGATCATCGAGACATTTTTGGCCTCCAATAATATCACTGTTTGCTCCCTCCTTTGGCAAGAGGCTTTTTACCAAATTTAGCGAAAAGACTGTCCCAAGTAAATTCATTGGTTCCCATGATCCCCCGATTAAAGAAAAGCACAACGATCATAAGAAGGGCTGAAAAGACAACCATCCGCATGCCTGAAATTCCAGGAAGAACGAAGTTACCAATCGTCATGGATTCATCGAGGAAACGCAAAGCCTCTCCCCCTATAGTGATAATAAAGGCCGAAATTATCGTTCCCGTGATACTCCCCATGCCGCCAAGAATAATAATCAGCAGAATATTAAAGGTGAGGAAGAAACGGAACATTAAAGGGTCAATGGTTCCAAGTAAGCTTCCAAGCAAGCCGCCGCCAATTCCGGCAAAAAAGGCACCAATGGTAAAGGCTAAAACTTTATGCTTGAAAAGGCTAATCCCCATACTTTCGGCAGCAATTTCATCTTCCCGAATGGCTTTGAACGCCCGACCATAACTGCTGTTAATCAGCGACCCAATAAAGACTACGGTCACAACTGCGACTCCAAATGTCCACCAAAGATTCGACGAACCCGGAATCCCTTTAAGTCCCAGGGCCCCGTTGGTGATCGTTTGCGTATTTGTAAAAACAACGCGAATAATCTCCGCAAATCCCAAGGTAGCAATGGCAAGGTAATCTCCTCTAAGCCTCAAGGCAGGTGCGCCAATAAGATAACCTACTAAACCAGCAAAAATACCTCCTATTAAAAGGG
>JAUZPJ010000459.1 GCA_030706025.1 Bacillota bacterium
ACACCATGGCCCGATCGTCCACCACGAGGGATGAAAGTCATTGCAGTTTTGCTCGGAGACGGAACGGCCCCGGATTGGACCAATGTAATCCAAATTAGTGCATAGAAATTGGCAATGCCAAGAGCTTCTTGGATTTAATGTCATAAGAATGGACATGATAGTCTGAAGTAAGCATAAAATCTCTCCTTATTCCATTTTATGGTTAGTGATGGACTAGGGTGAAAAGCCTCGTATAGATTGAATAAAAATGAGAATCCCGTTTAGAAACTAGCTAAACGGGATTTTTATAATCAAATGTATCTCCATGATGCGTTTGAAACAGTTCAGAATATGTGTGACAATTGGTTTTAAGTAATCTACATAGGAAGAATGAACGTGTGAAGAGAATATATAAATTAGAGTAAGTTTGTAAATGCCCTAATAATAAAGGAGGTACCTTACATCAATATTTTGATTCTTGGCGCAACCGGTAGAGTGGGTAGTTATGTTCTTAATAATGTATTGCAAGGTAGTCATGATATAACAGTGTTAGTACGTCAGCCTCATAAACTTATGCCCAATCAGCACTTAACAATAATCAATGGCAATGTCCTGAACAAAGAAGATATAGCAAAAGCTTTATCGGGAATTGAGGTTGTGATAAGCGCGCTTAGCACGGATGGAACAACGACTCTATCGGTTAGTATGAAACTTATTATTAAGGAAATGAAAAAGCAGGGGATTAAACGGATCATAACGGTTGGAACAGCAGGTATATTACAAAGCCAAATGAATCCTAATCTATTGCGTTACCAATCCAAAGAGTCGAAGCGTAAATCAACATTCGCCGCCGAAGAACATCATGAAGTTCTTAGATTATTGAGAGAATCAGACCTTCATTGGACGATCATTTGTCCATCTTATTTATCAAGCGGGAATTTTACAGGATGTTATCAAATTGAACGTAACGTTTTACCCCAAGACGGAACAGCTATTTCTATTCCAGACGTGGCAGATTTAGTTTGTAAACAAATTTTAAGTAGGGAATACTTAAATACACGAATTGGCATAACCTATTAATCTAACCATATAAGTTTAGTTAACAACAGTCGAATAAGAGCATATTGGTGGGGTATTTCTATGTCCAGAAGAAGTAAATATCTGAAGCGTTGTGTCAGTATCTAAAACGAGCGTTTAAACCAGTATTTTTCGAAAGCGACTTTTGCCCAATATGCAAGCTTTGTTGGTCGTAACAAAGTTATGAACGGCTGAGGTTTCTTATAATAATGAACTGTTGAGTAGCGCGCGCGACCAAACCCTGTATTCATAATACACATGCCTTTTCCTTTATAACGATATTTCGGTTTCAACCCCCTAGATAATAAAACGATATTTCTCGCCACCACATCTGCTTGGGCATGCGCAAAAACTCCTGCTTTTGGAGCATAGGCTCCCATTACCGGTAATCTGATTGCAGTAGCATCTCCAATAGCATAAACACCGGGATAGCTTGTTTCCAGGGTGAGCGGATTTACTTTAACGTATCCGCGGCTGTCTACTAAGTCCGTATTACGTAGCACTTCCGGGGTCCAATGGGGGGCTATACCTAATAAAAGATCAGCATATATTTTTGTACCATGATCTAAGATCAGTACATTTTTTTCAACGTATAAAACTTTAGCCTCAGTAATTAATTCTATACCCTTTTTATTTAGCATATTTCTAACACTTTGGCCCACTTCTGGTGGGGCTAAAGGTTCAGGTGAATAATCTGGGGTGACTATCGTAAGTTTAACTTTATGTCGAAGCCGACGGTGACGAAAAAATTGATCAAGAAGAAACATTATTTCATAAGGAGCCGGGGGACACTTATAAGGTGAGCTTGAAATGAACAATACGATTTGTCCGGAAGAAAAGTTGTTTAACCGATTGTTTATTTTTATTATGTCCTTTAAATCATAGGCATTTAAAGCAAACTCTCTAAATCCCGGTACTGTCTCCAGATGGTACTCTACTCCAAGAGATATTATAAGATAATGGTAATCTAAATCTCCTTTAGTTGTAGTAACCCGATGTCCATGTAGATCAAGTTTCGTTACCTCGTTAAGTAATACTTCAATTTTCTTACGTTCTAAACGTTTTAATTCACGGGTAATTTTCGAGGGTTTTTTCTCTCCGATCATTAAGAGAGGAAAAGAAGAAGCAAAATAGTGATTGGGTTCCCGATCAACCACAGTCACTTGCATTGAAGCCCCCATGTGTTTTTTAAGAACGTTAGCAGCAACTATGCCACCAATTCCGCCGCCAAGAATCAGAGTTTTTTTCATA
>JAUZPJ010000046.1 GCA_030706025.1 Bacillota bacterium
CTTTTTTGTTGATTGCCCCGACATTTGTTGGGGCTTTATTTTTTGGGGTTTAATTCTACACTACACTTTATTATTTTGAGGATTGTCCTCTTTGACAAATCGAACCTTTAAATTTAGAGTTGATCGTGGAACCTATTCAAGGTACAGGATTAAATTAACAATCGACAAAATATATACAAATCGACCGGGCGCGTAATATATGTTGTGGGTGGTGTAGTTTCTATACTAGTTATCTGCTTATTAGGAGTATTGTATCGGATACACCAAGAGGTTAAGAAAAGTATTGATTCTAAGGCCATTGACATGTGATGATTGGATTGCATTAGGTCTGAGCGATATACCAAAAACGGCAGTGAGAGAAAGCATGGGTGCCAAGATTTTCTTTCACTGCCTTTTTTATGCCTTTATGCAAATCATTCATAGTCAGAAAAATTATTCCGACAAATTATTACCAAAATAAGGAGTATAATTTAAAATATTGAAGTATATTCTTGAAAATAGGAGGTGGTAATTTTGTACTTCATTTTTCAATCTAATATACTAGCAGTCATGTTTCTCTGCGTTATTGGCATATGGGTAAATTTGTCTCTAAATAAGAAATACTCCCCTTACTATTTAGGTGTTATGTTTGGACTCATAACGGTCTTTGTAATAAATGGTAGAATTATGGTGGATGGTCGCTATTATGATTTCAGGCATATTACCATGACTATGGCTGGGTTTATAGGTGGTCCGGTTACCGCTGCGATAGCTGCTATTATAAGCTCGTTTTATCGATATATTGTGAGTGGATTCGGTGGAACTGGTTCGATGGGAGGCATCACTAGTATTATCATTTTCGCTTGTTTTGGAAGTCTCTTAGGTAAATGCGTTAAGAGTAACCAAAATGGGAAAAAAGTATTATTTTGGTTTATCATCGGTACTGTCATGTCAGGTATTTTTCTTTTCACCATTGCCTATGCCCCGCTGTTGCTTAGCGATCCTGAAAAAGCTCTGAGAATCGTTCCTACTTCTTTTTTGATCCTTACTCCGTTAGCAACAACCATCATATTTAACTTCTATTTTTGGACCTATGAATTTTTTAGCAAAGCATCAATTCTTAATACGATTATAAATCATAGCCCAATAAACTTAATAATTTTTAACAACCATGGGCCAATTTTACTTAGTAATAATCTAATTAATCAAGAATCTTACCCTTTTATTGAAAACCCGAATCTTTTACTAAACTCCAATAAATTAGAGTTAAATACGACAATACAGCAACACGATGAAATTGCATTGCAAGACGGAAGGCACGTTGCAACGGACCTGGCTAGTTTCCAAATGCCTAGTGGCGAACAAGCATGTGTAGCGATCATTAACGATATAACGGATCGAAAAAAAGAAAAAGAGAATCTTAGGGGAGCAACGGATCGATTTAGCAAAGCGTTTCATTTGGGGCCACATATGATGGCTATCATCCAGAAGTCGGACTATCGTTATATTTATGTCAACGATCGTTACCTTGAAGAAAGGGATTTTACCCGCGACGATGTTATTGGAAAAACACCCATCGAAATGGGTTTTCCTGAAAATGAATATAGACCCCTCATAGAAACCATTAAGGCACACGGATCAGTCCGAAACATCGAATTTTCATTCCTAACAAGATCCGGTTTGACTGGTACGGCAATTCTTTCTGCTGAAACGATACAAATCGACGATCAAGAATGCATTTTGTTCGCGTATAATGATGTCACTGAAATGAAACGAATGCAAACTGAAACGGTAGAACATCTTACAAAATGCCTTGCATTAGAGGCAGACCTCTCCCGGAGTAACCAACTCATAGCAGATATTATCAATTATATGCCCGATGGATTCTATGTGTTAGATCCTCATTGGCAGTTTACGTTCGTCAATAAAAAGGCGGAGGAGTTCTTTGAAAAGACACGAGAAGAGCTTTTAGGTAAAGTTTTCTGGAAGGTGGTCCCACAAGCACGAGGAACGTTGCTCGAACATAATTATCGAAAGGCGGTAATTGATTACGAACCCATAACGTTTGAACTACAGAATGATCGATGGTATCAAGTAATAGTCTATCCCTCAAAGGTTGGAATTTCTGTTTATTATCGAGATATTACCGAAAGAAAATTAGCAAGCGAGAACTTGATTAAATCCAAAGAAGAGATGGTTTCGATACTTGAAAGTATGACGGATTGTTTTTTTGCGCTTGATAGTAATTTACAATTGACTTACATAAATCGCCCAGGAGAAATTGCCTTTGGAAAATCTCGTGATGAGATGTTAGGAAAAAAGTTGACTGAAGTATTTAAGGTAAATGATACCGCTCTATCCCACTATCAAGAAACAATCAATAATAAAAACACGGTTACATTTGAAGTCCTTTCAGAATCTTTAGGTGATAAATGGTTTGAGATAAGCGTGTACCCTAGAGAAAATGGGCTAACATGCTATTTCCGAGACATAACAAGTCGCAAAATCGCTCAAGCCGAAATGGCTCGACTTGATCGTCTCAACCTTGTGGGACAATTAGCAGCTGGAATTGGTCATGAAATAAGAAATCCCATGACAACAGTGCGAGGATATTTACAACTGTTAGGGGCGAAACCTGAATATGCAGCTCAGGATTCTACCTTTAAGTTAATGATTTCAGAACTTGATCGTGCAAACTCAATCATTACAGAATTTCTCTCGCTGGCACGAACAAAACAAACTGAACTGAAACCACAAAATATCAACGACATTCTAAATCATTTATATCCTCTTTTAGAAGCCGATGCCTTTAATCAAAGTAAACAAATTCGTTTCATTCCTGGGGATATTCCGACACTTGACTTAAATGAAAAAGAAATAACACAACTGATTCTTAATCTATCCCGAAATGGACTCGACGCAATGGAGCAAAATGGTTGCATGACACTTAAAAGTTACTTGCAAGATGGTAAGGTAGTGTTAGCCATACAGGATGAGGGAAGTGGTATTCTACCTGAAAATATGAACAAGGTAGGGACACCCTTTTTTACAACTAAAGAAAATGGTACTGGGTTGGGCCTAGCGACCTGCTACAAAATTGCAGAATCTCATAACGGTAAAATAAGTTTTGATTCTACTCCCAGGGGGACAACATTTTACATACTTTTACCGATTCCAATAAAGGGACCTTGTGGAACAGCTATTCCAGCTTCTTAAGATGGAACTGTGCCACCTTTCATTTCTTTGATTAGTAACTGAATGGCCTTTTTTTCTAGCCTTGAAACATAGGATCGTGATATCCTAAGTGTATCGGCTACTTCTTGTTGTGAGCGCTCCGGGCTGTTCGACAAGCCATATCTCATTTGAAGGACTTGGCGGCAAAGGATTGGGAGTTTTTCAACGCTTTCCAGCAAAATTCGGTGATCTTCCTTGTCAATGATCTGATCAGGAATCGGTTTGATATCGGCTTCCAGGCTGTCCATAAGAATTAGTTCGTTCCCACTATCATCTTCCCCCAGGGGCTTATATAGGGACGTTTCAGATTTTCCTTTACCTCTACGGTAGTGCATAAGAATCTCGTTTGTAATGCAGCGTGCCGCATAAGAACTTAGTTTGACTCCTTTAGCAGGTTTGAAGGTATCAATCGCCTTGATTAGGCCAATCTGCCCTATCGAGAATAAATCCTCGTTTTTTTCTTCCGAATCTCCAAATTTTTTCACAATATATACTACTAAACGTAAGTTGTGTTCGATCAGCTCGTTTCGGGCGTGTTCGACTTTAATGGTTTCGTTTACCACATCTACATCGGAGTCGGAGTTAGTATGACAACTCTGTAAGATTTGAAAGTAGCGTGCTTCATCCTCTTTACTCAGTGGGTGTGGAAATGACTCATTGTTAATATAAGAAACGACTAAGGTCATCCCTTTGAGCACTGAGAGGGCAAAACTAGTCAGGAGAGCTTCCATTAACATCAGTTTCACTCCTTTCGCATTGTTTTATAGTATGCGAAAGGAAAGAGGGTGGTGTTTGTCTATATAAAGGGGTGGTTTTTGTATGATTATTGAAAAGCTAAAAGTAGAGGATATCCCGGAATTATTAAAACTATATAATTCACTTATACCATTTGAAACTTCCTTAGAAAAATCACTTCGAACATATAAAGAAATGCTATTAGATGAAAATTATTTGTTATTAGTTGCAAAACAACATGATTTAGTTATTGGTTCTGTACTTGGTATATGCTGTAAATGCTTGGCAGTATCTTTTTTAGTCATTGAAGATGTAATTGTTAAAGATGGATTAAGAGGAAAAGGAATTGGACGAACGTTAATTGATTCTCTGGATGAGTTTGCCAAGAAAAAGCAATGTGCTTATGCAATACTCGTATCATCTGCGTACCGAAAAGACGCACATAAATTTTATGAAAATGCTGGATTTACAGATAGTGTCGTTGGTTTTAGAAAATTATATTAGTACTAAGGGTAAGAAAAGATACCCCTTTTTAAGAATAGGCTTCAAGGATTTGTTGGATGAGATCTTGCCGAGTATCAGGCGTTTCAATTTTGAAGTGCTCAAGATATTTAGAAACTTGCTCTGGGGAACCGCTTCGACCAACGATTGCATAAGCTAAGTAGAATAAAGAGGTACCCCAGTTGACCTTCTCACCCTGTTTGTTCTTGAGCCCGCTTCGAGGGAATTTTAAGAGATCATCTCCGATGTCTTGAACAATTTGATCGAGTTCTCCAATCGTTTTCACTCCGAGGTAACTAAAGACTGTGGTGAGATAGCCAAAAAAACGATCCTTTAATTCTAAATCGGCCTTGACGATATGACTAATCTCTTGGTCAAGTTTCCGGATATGATCGGATTTGAGAACATAAGATTTTAGCGAAGCCTGATTGATGAGCACCGTAGTGGGGGTCTTTTCGATTTGTGCTTCAACATCGGCCTCGTAATGAGCAAGGTTGGAACGAATTTTGATGAACTCTTCGTCCGCTAACTCCAGTAAACCAGCTAGTCGCGAGAAACTTCTCCGTATTTCTCGGGGAACTGCGTGTTTGTTTTTATAACCTAAGTCATGTTCAATTTCAGCCCACGTATGTTGAAGGATGGAGCGGATTTGAATTTCAACTTTGCAATCTTTAAATCGTTGGTACTCAATAAGCTGAAGTCTATAGGATGGAAGTTTAACGACATAATGAAGGGACAAATATCCAAATTTCTCGGGGTCTATCAATTCTCGTTTGTCCACAGAATTTGACCGGTCTACTTCAAATTCCTCTTCGACGATACTTGCGATAAGATCCACTTGGTCAGCAAAATAGGTGATAATCCGAATTCCAGCTAAATCGGTGATATCTTCTAGTTTTGTGTATTTATCATCTTCACGAGCTACTTTTCTTTTTAAGCTTTCTCGGCTTTTTGCTCGGGAAGTGATTGAGTGAACGTTAATCCCCTTAAGTTGGAGTATTCCGTTTAACAAGTTTTCTATAACGTTTGTTAAATCGTAATATACCGGATATACTTGATCAAATTTAGCAATAATGTCTGCTGAATTTTGATTGGTCATCTTTAATTTCCCTTCGGCTTCTTAAGTATACTTTTTCGTTATTATATTAGCACATTTATTTAGCGATAGAAAAGTCTATGATACTTCAGTCATTCGATCCCACCTCAAATGTAAGAAGGAAAACTTTATCGTGGTAATGGGACGAGGGAAAAGGTATAGTGTGTGTATGAACTGCCAGATCGATTGATCTAGCGTTGGGGGAGATTATCGAATCACCACCCGCCGAGAGCAGTGGGTTATGGCCATTCTAAACAGAGCGAATGCTGCCGAGATATAGTCTAGTCGAATTTAGGCGTTGGGATGTTGAAGCGCCAGACAAACGTTAAACTGGAGGAATATCATGGCTGTTGGTGAAAGTTACAAAGAATATGTAGTAGACCAACTCGGAAAGTTGGGTTTTGTTACGGTCAAAAAGATGTTTGGTGGTGCTGGCATTTATTATGACGGTTTGATTTTTGGATTACTTGCGAATGACGTCCTATATTTTAAGGTGGATGACTCCAATAAGTCAGACTATGAAAGAGCAGGAATGAAACCATTCCAACCATTTGATGATAAACCTATGGTAATGCCCTATTATGAAGTTCCTGTTGATATTTTGGAAAACAGAGAACTGTTAGCGGAATGGGCTAGGAAAGCTTTATTTGTATCAAGAAATAATTACTCAAAGCCAAAGAAGCAAAAAAAGTTTGTGTCGCGATGATTCATTAACTAAAATGGTTCTATAAATCTGTGAGTGGAGGAGAGATCATGTTATATAGAAAACTTGGAAAGACCAATGAAATGGTTTCAATATTAGGATTTGGCTGTATGAGACTTCCCATACTTTCGGGAGGTGATCCTACGAAAATCGATGAAAAACTAGCAATAGAATTGGTTCATCATGCTATTGATGAAGGGGTAAACTATATAGATACTGCTTATCCTTATCATGGAACTGGCATGGGTTCAGCCGGACAGAGCGAACCTTTTGTTGCAAAAGCATTGAAAAATGGATACCGAGAAAAAGTAAAATTAGCGACAAAACTCCCTAGCTGGCTCATAAAAACAAGAGAAGATATGGATAAATATTTAAATGAACAGTTAGAGCGACTTGAGACAGACTCCATAGATTTTTATTTAGTACACGCTATTAATAAGCAAGTATGGGCTTCGTTAAAAGAAGCTGGTATTTCGGAATTTTTAGATGGAGCTATAAAAGATGGAAGAATAAAATATGCTGGATTTTCCTTTCATGATAAACTCGACTTGTTTAAAGAAGTAGTAGATTATTATGATTGGTCATTCTGTCAGATACAGTATAATTATCTTGATGAAAAATTTCAGGCTGGAACTGAAGGCTTAGAATATGCTGCTCAAAAAGGCTTAGGCGTTGTAATTATGGAACCTTTAAGAGGAGGCAAGCTAGCCGGTAATCTTCCTGAGGATGTGCAGAATGCTTTTGATCATGCGGACGTAAAGAGAACACCTGCAGACTGGGCCTTAAGATGGGTCTGGAATCATCCGAAAGTATCCTTGGTTCTAAGCGGCATGAACACTATGGATCAAGTTATAGAAAACTTGAACTCAGCCAATGAAGCTGAGGTAAACTCATTAACTGCAAACGACGTAGAAGTTATTGATCAAGTAAAAGCTGTTTTTAAGAATAAAATTAAAGTCGATTGTACAGCTTGTGGATATTGTATGCCGTGCCCTGAGGGAGTAAACATCCCTTCATGCTTCTCTATGTATAACAATCATAATATGTTTGGCAAAGAAGAAGCTTATAACATTTGGCTTACTCCTCAGCAAAAAGCATCAAATTGTGTGGAGTGTGGCCTATGTGAAACACATTGTCCGCAAGGTATATTGATTCGTGAGGAATTAAAAAACGTAAAAGCAGTATTTGAATAGAATCTGTAATGACACAAAAACAAGGGGTTACAAGCCAGACCACACGGGTTGTGACGACCCGAACAAGGAGGAACCTGAGATGGCACTCATTATTGATCGATTTGAGGGTGACTTTGCCGTTGTCGAAGTGGATGGCAAAGAAATGAAAGACATCCCCCAGAAAGATATTCCGCAAAGCGCCAAAGAGGGCGATGTATTAAAACTAGTCAATGGAACGTACGAGATCGATGTTGACGGGACTAAGCGGCTCAGAGCCGAGGCCGAGCAAATGATGAAGGATATGTGGAAGTAAGTAATCCCAAAAGCACATTAAGGTATTGCGGGTAAACCGAAATATCCGAATGCAATGGGGAAATAGCAAAACAAAAAGCTGAACAAGCTAAGGCAATACCTTGCGCTTCTAATTTGGGCTTGACAAGTATAATGATATATGAATAGAATGAATAGAATTGATAGAGGTGCATCGTACAATCAGTACCCGAAGTTGTTAAGGTTTACGTAAGACCGTAGCCTCGGTGAAAGGTGTAGATGCCGAAGTTGGTCCCAATTACGTGGGGACTGGGCTGGTTGAACAAAATAAGATTTGTTCAACTGTCGCGTTTGCGGAGGGCTATCTATATTACAGTATGATTGGAAAATCATAGGGGTAATTTAGTAGCTGATTCCGTATCAGCTATTTTTTTATATTAAAGGAGACGTTGAATTAACATGAAAAAGAACACTGTTTTCAAAGGTATCGCCACTGCACTCATCACTCCTCTGGACGAAACAGGAATTAATTATGAGCAGTTTGGCAAAATGATCGATTGGCAAATTGTGGAGGGAATTGATGCTCTGGTGATTTGTGGAACCACAGGTGAAGCGTCGACCCTAACTGACGCCGAGCACAGAGCAGCAATTACATTTGCAGTTCAGCATGCACAAGGCAAAGTGCCGATCATTGCAGGCACAGGTAGCAATGACACCGAATACGCGCATGACCTCACTCGTAGTGCCTGCGAAGCAGGTGCGGATGCAATGCTCGTAGTTACCCCCTATTACAACAAGGCTACTCAAAAAGGCCTGATTAAAATGTTTACTCAAATTGCCGACAAGAGTACAAAGCCTATCATTCTCTATAATGTGCCTTCAAGGACAGGTATAAATATTGAGCCTGCAACCTACGAGGTATTAGCTGAACACGAAAACATAGTAGGGATTAAAGAAGCAAATGGCAACATTACAAAAATTGTTGAAACGATGGCGCGTGTGCGTGGCAAGCTCGATTTGTATTCAGGCAATGACGACCAGATAGTTCCACTTATGGCGCTTGGTGGAGTTGGCGGCATTTCCGTGCTTTCCAACATTATGCCGGCACAGACACGTGAGATTTGCACCCGTTTCTTCAATGGTGACATAACCGGCAGCGCAGAGCAGCAATATAAGCTTTATACCCTTATAGACGCACTGTTTAGTGAAGTAAACCCTATTCCGGTTAAGGCTGCTATGGCGGCTATGGGTTTCTGCAAGGATTATCTCAGATTGCCTCTCACGACAATGGAGGATACAAACCGTGAAAAGTTGGTCTCTCTTATGAGAGCACATGGATTAAACGTTTGAGGAAGATTATTTGAATGGCAGTCATTGGAGGACGAGCGCATATTAACGGCATTACATTTGCCACTAATACACACGTTGTTCGCGGGAAACTTAAAAATGGAGAGTTAACCGTTTATGTTCAACGACTACCCGAATATGCAATAATTAAGGCAATGGACAAAATTCCTTTTGTGCGGGGTATTTCTAAACTTGCTAAGATCAACTTAAAATTATTCCTAATGATAGTTATAATTTTAGCCACCCCCTGGGATTGGATTTTTCCTTCCGGTCAAGTTGAAACAAGTTCTATAGATTGGTATGTACTGGGGATTTACATCCTTGTTCTAATAGCAGCTGTTTTCCTTCTAAAAAGACTTTGGCAATATCATGGAGCTGAGCATAAGGCATTCAATATCTACACGAGTGGGAACGAATTTTTGTTGGAATCAGTAATACGTGCTGACCGGGTTAGCGACCGGTGTGGAACCAACTTGGTTGTCATATTGCTACCGATTATGTTCCTGCTATCATTTGTACTGGGGAACTTTCCTTTACTTTTGTATTTGCTCTCTATTTCAGTTGGTTACGAAATATTTAACTGGAGTTCTCGAAAACAACGTCTAAGAATTGTGTTTGCCATAGCGGCGATCATTCAGAAATATATTGTAACTGCAGAGCCGACCGAAGAACAGATTCAATTAGCCATTGCGACGATCAGAAAAGCGATAGAAACAGAAAAACAGGCTTTAATGTAAAATGAAATTTCTTAGAATGATCAGTGCTTGATGGAAAATTTACGATCGAGACTGAACAGTTCGTACAACCTATTTGAATTAAAACTGGGTTCGCAATCAATTTGATTACGAACCCAGTTTTAATTCAAAGGGTAACCCCGGTTAAAGCGAACACTAAAGAAATATTCTATAGTACGAAATACCTATTTATTTCGAATCAACGAGCTACATTGAACTGATCATTGATCGAATAAACTTCCAGTTGTTGACCATTTACCAAACCAAACGCATTAGCTTCGTCAGTGTCTATGTGTAAATCCAACGCATAATTGGGGTTAACACGTACGAGGACGTTTCCGAAAACGCCGCCACGAGGCCCCGGAACTATGGCGCGTAAATATTCCCCATCTTTTAAAGAATACTTCCATGCATCCTCTGATGACATATGGAGATGACGAGTCGCAATAATAACACCTTGCTCCAAATGTACAAGCCCCTTTGGGCCTTCGATGTCAATACCAGGGGTTCCTTCAAGGTTTCCAGAATCTCGAACTGGAGGATTAACTCCAAGTTTATACGTATCTGTTCTTGCCAGCTCTACTTGAGAAGCTTTTCTTGCCGGTCCTAAAATACGAACTCCAGGAATTGTACCTTTTGGTCCAATAAGAGTAACCGTTTCTTCACAGGCATATTGCCCATGCTGGCTCAGATCTTTCATCTTTGTTAAAGAGTAACCCATTCCAAAAAGTGCATCGATATGCTCTTGAGATAAATGAATGTGTCGGTTAGAAATTCCAACAGGGACTTTTAAAATTTCCATGTGTTCAACCTCTCTTTGCCAGTAGGTAATGTTCAAAAATAGTTTAGTTACCGTACAGTTGCAATTATACTTCATTCTAAATCCAAAGAAAAATTATTATTTATTCACATAATTAAGATTAGATAATAGTTTATAACATTTCAGACGTTAGAAATAATTAAAAGCACAAGCTCAGACTATTCCATCTAGATATGGACGGCATTAGTTAGGTAGGGACGAACCGGTTTGCAAAAGCCATTACCATTTCCTGTATTTCGACAAATTCTAAACAAGAAATATGGTAATATTTCGCTATTAGAATATAACATTAAAACGGGTAACCAGCCGAAAGACAGGTGTAAAAGCCATAGCTCTAAGGCTTTAAGCTATGATTGCCAGGTTACCGTAAAGATTTGAATTGTAGCCTTTCTCTTATTTTGAGAAGGGCTTTTAAGATATATACTCTAGAAAACAATAGGAGGATTTGAGTATGAAAGCCAAAGGAAAATTTCTTCTCATCGTTTTGCTTCTAATAATCGTTATTTCTTTCCCTGGTGTTGCTCTTGCCCAATTTGATAACTATGGTTTAGACGCTGAAGGACGGTTGTACAAAGGAACATTGGACAACTGGGATGCACTTATTAAAGGGTTGCCCCCATTTACATATAATCCGAAAGGTACGGATATTATTTTTGTTGTAAGGAAATGGGACAACCTCTTTGATCCTATGCTTCAGGGGAACCGGCCTGCAGGGACTGGTGCATGGCAGAAAGTAGAACAATGGGAATATTTATCGGGAAACCAACTTGGGTGGACATGGCATCTTGATCTTGAAGTAGTTTATTCTCCGGAAAATCCGATACATGGTGCAATTGTACTTCCACCGGAGGTAATCGGTGGTTTTACAGGTTTTTATGGTGTGAATTATAACGAGTGGTTGGAGGGGCCACGTGGGGAAAAAACTGTTATAAACGATTTTTCAATTAATCGTAGCGTAATACAAAAAGCACTGCATTTCTAAGATCTTTTTTGCTTCTGTGTAGACTAAGTCTCCTCGCCCTTAGTGCATTTCGATTTTAGGGGGTACAGAATTTGGCGAGTGCGTATTCAATTAAAAACAAAGCTGACTCCGCTTAAAAAACGGCGTCAGCATGAATGAGCTTATAAAATATTTCAGTTGGTGCTTTTATTCCGTACCATTACTTGGGTTCAGAACTAATTGACGGTGCTGTTTTAAGCAAACGGTGATTGGTGATTATTGAAGTGATTCGTCACCACAATTGATCTTCCTCATCAGTGCCATAGGTCTCACGATAACATGAAATATGGCAATTATGACACCCATTAACGGTTGTGGGAAAAGAATGATTTTTGTTGTAATCGCACACAACGCCGCATACTTGCTTTATCAAAGTATTTATTTCTTGCGCTCCCCAGTTTCCATAATAGCTCTTAAAACCATCATCAGTCTTAATACTCATAATTTCATGCCTGAAGTTGGGTAAGTAAGGAAAGAAATCAGTCGACTGATATATACCAAGCTGTATACCTTTCTCGGCTAACGTCTCAACCTTTTCGCACACTTTTAGAAGGCTGGTTTTATAATCTCTATGGAATTGATTCATGAATCTAGAAACCTCCTTTAGTACCCCGCTTTATAACCGTTAAATTTTAAAATCTAATTAATTGCCAATACCTTGCAGGTTCTATTAAGAAATGTATTCCAATGTGGGTAACAATAGAAATATATATAATTGAATTTTATTACTAATAACACACTCACAACCCGTATTTCACTATGAAGTTGATGTGGAAAACACCACGTTTTACCAAACAGATCAATGTTCTGATTTGGGTAAGAGGATATTAAAAAGGCCGCCTGAAATAAAATCAGGTGGCTCTTGGAATCACTAGCAAATACAGCTCCGGCGATTAAGGACAAGGCTGCATGCTCAGTGCTTGCATAAACAGCTGGGATTTACTACTTGAAGAATT
Source organism: Bacillota bacterium (assembly GCA_030706025.1). Taxonomy (GTDB): domain Bacteria; phylum Bacillota; class Desulfitobacteriia; order Desulfitobacteriales; family Desulfitobacteriaceae; genus Desulfosporosinus. The sequence goes on from JAUZPJ010000046.1 coordinate 12,548, forward strand.
CGATGAACAAATATTTAATGCGTTGGTTGAGAAGATAGATATTCTCACACCAACGCATTTTGTTTCAAATTTAAACTAACTATTTTGCCTTTTTACTATACGTAAA
>JAUZPJ010000460.1 GCA_030706025.1 Bacillota bacterium
CCAATATCTAACGCAAAGATAGGTTCCACTAGTTTCACCTCTCTTTGTGTCAATTCGACTTCTTAAACGAAAATTCCTTCTCGTTCGTGATAAACAACCCCCACCGATGTAATATCTCTGACTATGAAGAGGGAATTTATGGCATACGATTACAATCTTTTCTAGTATAGTTGCCAATCATAATTTCTTGCCTTCTTAGCTTTGACCACGTAAACTTGAGAATGATTAGAGAGCTAATCGCGAATTACAAAATCATAATTACACACTACGAGGGATAATATGAACTACACTAAGCGCGCAGATATTTCTGAAAATCGACAACACTCCATCCTATCGATGAACATGCTTTTAATCCTAGCTATTAGTTGTGGAATGTCCGTTGCCAACCTTTACTATAGTCAACCCTTACTTGCTGACATGGCCCAAACCTTTCAAGTTTCTGCCCGGCAAATGGGGACAATTTCTATGCTAACTCAAACTGGTTACGCCGTGGGCTTGTTCTTGTTTGTACCATTAGGCGACATCAAAGAGAAGAAACGTTTGATCCTTTATTTGCTTGGCGCAGTATCTCTTTCCCTGCTTGGGGTGGCCTTCGCTTCAAATCCCACAATCCTTGGAATAGCAAGCTTTGCAGTTGGGACAACAACCGTCGTCCCCCAAATTATAGTTCCGCTTGCCGCTCAATTAGCAGACGCCAAAGAACAAGGCCGCATTGTGGGAATAGTTATGAGTGGTTTATTTTTCGGAATTCTCCTTGCTCGAACAGTTAGTGGAATCATCGGTAGCATCTTGGGATGGCGATCCATGTATTTTATCGCTGCTTGCATGATGTTGGGACTAGACTTGATATTATTTCGTTTTCTGCCTGTTAGCAAACCAACCTCACAATTAACTTATCGTCAAACCATGTGTTCTTTATGGGGATTTATCACTTCGCAACCTATATTATGTGAGGCTGCCTTAATGGGTGGACTACTTTTCGGTTCTTTTAGTGTCTTTTGGACGACGTTGGCATTTTTCATTAAGCAACCACCCTATCATTATGGCGCAGAGGTAGCGGGATTATTTGGTTTGATCGGTGCCGCAGGTTCCTCTTTTGCTCCCTATGCAGGACGATTAGCGGACAAGAAAGGCCCGCGTCTTGTAGTCGGGGTTGCCTCTACGACCACCTTACTAGCATTCGTTTGCTTATGGTTATTAGGCAAGAACCTTTGGGGTTTAATCATTGGCGTCATTTTTCTCGATTTAGGTGTACAAAGCGCCCAAATTTCAAATCAAGCAAGAGTATACAGCTTAGTACCCGAAGCCAAGAGTCGCCTTAACACGATATATATGGTTACTTACTTTATCGGAGGAGCGCTTGGGTCATACCTCGGTATGTATGCCTGGAGCCTTTGGCAATGGAACGGAGTCTGCCTAGTTGGAAGCCTTATGATCTTGTTCAGTTTAGTGATCTGGAGCATCGGACGAACCCATCAACAAGCTCAGCAACAAATCCATTGATAAAACATATTCCAATAGGCTAAAGGTTTATAGACTAAGTTCTAAATAAATAAATACAGCTGATCTCTACAGAGATCAGCTGTATTTATTTTCACAAATTCAAAACTTTCTTGCAGTTCGTGCAAAAAACTTCCGCAATCATGATATCTGGCGAATGGCCGAATACCTAAAGCCTCTACTTTGTGCCATCGTCATAAATGTCTCCGGTGAGCAATCTACTACTATCTTACAGTAGGATAACTCCTTAAAATGAGTGTCGGTACACTCTCTTACGTCCACAAGCCATTGAATCTTTGCATTTCTGCAGGAGGATAATAAATTCGCCAAATATTCAAGACTTACACTTACTGAACCCATCGGGGTTACACATTCACCGTGACAGGTAAATATTTTATTGATAACTTGTAAGTCTGCATTCTCGGGAATTTCCGCACCCGAATCTATGAGTTTTTTAATAAGCATATTATAAATCGAGTTATACTCTTTGAGCTCAAGTTCATTAAGTTCCGTAATACCACTATCTTGCCCTGCTAAGGAAAATCTTTGATAATAATATTCTTCGCACTTTTTCATTTAAAAACCTCCTTGTAATTTAAGTCGCCATGTGGTATCTTTCACAATATGAGCCTTCGATGTTCTCTCCGAATATTAGTTTGTTGATGTTTTAAACTTTGTAATACTTTTCACTTTAACGACATTTAGAACTTATATTAGTAATACTTTTCACGATGAAGTATATTCAAGCCTTCTACGTCTCTATCTATATGTATAGGTTAACATCCTAAGAGCTTTATGTCTATAGC
>JAUZPJ010000461.1 GCA_030706025.1 Bacillota bacterium
AGTTTATATGTAGTACGGCTTATATTACATAGATGTAAAATAATGAATGATAAGGCGGAACGGCATGAGAAATTTAAAAATGACAATAGCATTTGACGGCTCGAAATATAAAGGTTGGCAAAAACAAAAAGATAATGATTTAACAATTCAAGGTAAAATCGAAGCAGTACTATCCAAAATGACAGGAGAAGATATTCAGGTAGTCGGCTGTGGCCGAACGGATTCAGGGGTACATGCTGAAAATTATATCGCGAATTTCCATACCAAATCTACGTTTAGTACCAGCAGGATGCTGGATTATTTATATGAGTATTTGCCTGAGGATATAGGGGTTAAATCTATCGACGATGTCGCAGAGAGATTTCATGCCCGATATAATGTGAAATCAAAAACCTATGTCTATAGAGTGAATACTCATAAATTCAGAGATGTTTTTAATAGAAAATATACCTATCACATTGCAGAGAAACTAAATTTAGTGGAGATGAAAAAGGCCTCCGAGGTTCTAGTTGGCAGTCATGATTTTAAGAGTTTTACGAACTTAAGAAATAGTGACAAATCGACGATTAGAACGATCAATTATATCAATATTATTGAAAAGAAAGACCTATTAGAAATAGAGGTCAATGGAAATGGGTTCTTGTGGAATATGGTAAGAATCATTGTTGGAACACTTATTGAAGTCGGTAAAGGTAATCTTAAACCGGTTGATGTTGAAACGATATTAAATGAAAAGAAACGATGGGAAGCGGGACCCTTGGCTCAAGCAAAAGGCTTATTTTTAAGAGATGTTCAATATTAAAAAAGACCTGAGATTTGGGGGGGTGTTTTCTCATCGTAAGCGCTAAATTTATTTACAAATAGAAGATGATACTACAGGAGGGAAGAAGAACTTCGTGCGATTATTACTTTTTGCTATTTTTATTGTATGTGCTTTTAAATGGGGAGATTGGAGAAATTGGAAGAGATATTATTCAACAATACTTTTTTTTATAATATGTAGCTTCTATTATATAACTATATACCGTAATTACCCATTGTGGAGATATGAGCTAATGCCACCAAATTTATTTCCAAATAATGCTTTAATCGCATTATCGATTAGTTTTATCGTTTTTCCATGTACTACTTTAATTTATCTTGGAAATTATCCAAATGGAAAAAACAGATTGCTTATATCACTATGTGGATTGGTATATACACGTTAATTGAAATCGTTATGTCTCTCATGCATGGAATAACATATCATAATGGTTGGAATTTAGCGTGGTCATTTGTTTTTAACATAGTTTTATTTACTACAATAAGGTTACATTTTCTTCGCCCTTGGTTTGGATGGCTGCAAGGAATAGTATCCGCAATCTTTTTTGCATTTGTGTTTGGGTTTCCCATCAATCAATAGAAAAAAGCACCTCACTTCGTTGGAAATCAGCAAAGGGAGGTGCTTTATGTTACAACTGTCTTAATTGCTCTTCGACGAATTCACAAACTCCCTTTATGAATTTTAACGCTTGAGGGTTACCAATTCGAAATTGATGATTACTATGGCAAGAAGGGTTATTAAGCCACCGACAAGCTGGATGGGCATAACACTTTCTTTCAAAATAAGGTACCCGCAGATCACTCCAACTACAGGAATCAGATTTAAATAGATTGTTGTTAGGGCTACATCTAAACGTTTCAAGGCGTAATTATACAATAAATAGCCTGCAAACGAACAAAGAACTGCCAGAAACAAAATATTACCTAAAGCTATAAGTGAAAATGGTTTCCATTCTTTATACTCGAAAAGTGACAAAGGAATAAAACATAAGGTTCCAAAGATAGTTTGGTAAGTCGTTAAAAATAATCCCGAATATTTTTTTTGAAGAGACTTATTGACCATCGTAAAAAATGCCCATGAAAGCATTGCACCAATCATTAAAATATTCCCAAGAAAATGGGTAGAATTCAGTTCTACCTTACCATTGCCAGTAACAGCCAAGTAAGAGCCCCATACCGCTATAACAACTCCCAATAGCTTCAAAAACGATAATCTGCTGTTAAAGAATAGTACATCCAGCATAATTGTAATAATTGGAACGATCGAAACGATCAGTGAAGCGTTTGTTGCTGAGGAGAATTTAACTCCGATATTTTCCAAGATGAAGTATAGTGTAATGCCAAAAATGCCGCCTAAAACCATTTTGGGCAGATCAGACTTATCTAGCTTCGTCTTGGGTTCAACCCTCCGGATAATAATCCCGAGCATCAAGGAGGCTATCGCAAAACGGATCAGTGCCATTGTGATAGGGGG
>JAUZPJ010000462.1 GCA_030706025.1 Bacillota bacterium
ATATCCCCTTTTAGCAATTGTTTGAACACATCTTGAACTTCCGGCGGCAGAGTGTTAAATGGAACATTCTTATGCTTTCCTTGCGCGAAGGCCCAAGGCCATAACCCTTTTTTCCACTTCCAGAGCAGGACAGCTAAAATTAAGAGTGCCAAGATATCTGCGATGACGATTGCCCAAGCCAGCCAGGGTAACTTACCACTGGTGTTAAAATCAAGGGTGTCATAATTTGGATTTGCGCTGGACGGAACTTGTGTCGCCGCAGGAGACGGAGTGACTGCTCCAGTCCCTGTCGCAGGAGCTGTTCCGTCTGCTGAAGTGCTAGGTGCTGCAGGGGAGGTCCCTGATGGAGCAGATGTCGTTGCAGCTCCTCCATATTTTGCGACCCGAGCTGCAGCATCTGCAGGGTGACAAGATGCACAGGATTGATCCGGTTGGCCAAGAGGCTTAGCGACAACCCCAACATGAGCTTTTGTCTTATCTGTTTCCGTGGCCACCCCTAGATGACAGGCCTGGCAAAAATCTCCGAAGGAGTGCTGGATATGCCAATCACCCTTTTTGGAGACAGGATCCGCACCTTGAACTTCATGGCAGGTTTTACAAGAAGAAGTCGATGCCCCACAGGCAGCCTGAGTATCTTTGGGAGTTGACAACCAAAAGTACCCTGTCAGCGCGATACCGAAAATGCCGAAGATTAAGGCCAATAAGGACAGCTTTTTCTTTTTCACGTTTTCTCCTCACCTCACAAAAAATATGTATCCATGACCCCCTACCCCCCGGGGGTCCATATCATTAGAATACACTGAAACTTTTAACCGGTCAATATATTTTTTCTGAGAAATTCTACCGATAATGTCCTCTAAAAACCTTCGTATTCATGAACTTCTGAGGTATTTCACTCAAATAAATCGTTTGTTATAATAAAATGGCCAAAGCATAAAGGAGTAAAGGAAGAGTGATTCTTGATGGAAGATATCTCGACATTACGAAATGAGGATTTAACCAGACGCCTACAAACATTGTCTGAGGAACTAGAGGAATTAGAAGAGGAAAAAAGCTTCGTCTTAAAGCAGACTGGATTACACCTCCCTGGCCATACCGTGACAAAGTATGCAACTCAAATTGAAACCTTAAAGGAATCCATTGGAGAATTGAAGGCAGAATTAGAACGTCGTAAAGTCCTTTGAAGTCAAAAACTGGGCTCTCACATTTTGTGAGAGCCCAGTTTTTAAGACTCGAATGCATTCCTGCTATTTTAAAATCCTTTTAAAGTAGAACAATTGTTTAACAGGTCACATGAACTACACATTTCAGCCTTGTCGCTAGCAACAAGACAATATGTCCCTTCATTCTTCCAACAAACCTTAGTTCCGTTCACTGCAACGGGGCTGTTTTGTCTAGCTCCCCCTTTGCAATTGCGTTTAAACCAACAGGCATACATTGATGTCAAGTACTTTACCCCAGCAATGTTTAAACCCTTTTCATGCATCAGATCTTTTATAAACCTGAGCCTTTTTAGATCATTCCTTGAATATTTCCGTTGATAACCTTTCCTATCTGGCCGTATCAGATCATTTCGTTCCCACACCCTAAGTGTCTCCGGATGTTCTTGTATTAATTCTGCTACAGTACCTATGGTATACAATCCCATATCCTCATCATCAAACATTATTTTACCTTCCAACGTATTTTACTAAATATTTTACTAAAGCATTTTCCGCAGATACTTTAGACATCTTATTTTTTTACTAAAAAGTAGGATTTAGACGCAGAAGGAACATCATAGTTAATATAACAACTAAAAATACCCCGTGTTATTGCATAGTTTTCAATGGCTTCTCGTAATGCGCTCACTCCTAGATTAGCACATAGTCGTTCTTCTTCAGGAAAACCATCCAAGTAATTCAGTACATCCTGTTCCGAAATAGTCATTGCTTCGTCTATGGATTTACCCTTTGCCAAAATAGTTATTAAACTACCTGTCGCTACAGATGCGGGGCCGCCAATGGCTACAAAACTAACATCCGTAATTATTCGAAACTGCACTCTAATGTAAATCGTCAAGGAATTCAAATTATTGGGGTCATCAACAGTTCCTTCACCATCCGCATCCTTCATTCTACCGACGTTCTGAGGACACATATAAAGCTCCATAACTTTTTCTGAGTACAATTTATCCACCACCTTGCGAGTTTTCTTAATATTCATAATATACACTATACTTAATAATACTTCAATAACACTATTGATGTTTTTTAGAAAAAAA
>JAUZPJ010000463.1 GCA_030706025.1 Bacillota bacterium
GAGTAGTTCATATTTAACTGGAACGCCAGTTTATTTATGGCTCCCTTTTATGGGAGCCATATTATTTTCTATGGTCTATGATGAAGGTGATGACCATACTACATAATTTTGAGGAGGAGTTTATAGTGAAAAAAGGATCATGGCTGTTAGTGTTGAGTTTTCTATTAATCTTATCGTTGTTCGGCTGTAGTGCAGGAAATACTGCCCAGCCATCAAAAAACATCTCAAAGGTTGAACCCACAGAAATCATGGTTTCTGCCGCTGCCAGTATGAAAGATTCATTGACTGAACTTCAAAAAGCGTATGCTGAGAAAACGCCTGAGGTAAAGCTTACCTTTGTTTACGGAGCCTCAGGTACACTCCAACAACAAATCGAACAAGGTGCCCCTGTAGACCTTTTTATTTCTGCAGGAAAAACCCAAATGGATGCCCTTGAACAAAAGAATTTGTTAGTTAAAGAGAGTAAAGTCGATTTGGTGGGGAATGAGTTAGTGCTTGTTGCTGGGAAGGATAATACCAAGGTTACGTCCCTTGAAGATTTGACTAAAGCGGATATTGATAAGATTAGCATTGGTACACCTGAGTCCGTGCCTGCTGGAAAATATGCACAAGAATCCTTGACTAATCTCAAGCTATGGGATGCATTAAAGCCAAAGTTCGTGTTGGCTAAGGATGTGACCCAGGTTCTGAATTATGTAGAAACAGGCAATGTGGAGGCAGGACTTGTATACCAATCTGATGCTCAAGGGTCCACAAACGTTAAAGTCGTAACAGTAGTCCCGGCAAGCAGTCACAAGCCCATTGCTTACCCTGCAGCGGTTATTGCGGCGACTAAACACAAACAAGCCGCAGAGGACTTTCTAAAGTACTTACTGAGTTCAGATGCTGAAAAAATCTTTGTAAAATATGGGTTTACGACCTTAGTAAAATAAAATAATTTCCGGGGGAGCCTTATGGAATTTAGCTTTATACCAATTATATTATCTCTCAAAGTTGCCTTTGCCGCCGTTATTATTGTCACTTGCTTTTCTATACCGATTGCGGCTTTTATGGCCAAGCGTGAGTTTATTGGTAAGGATGTTGTCGAATCTATCATCACTTTGCCCCTAGTACTCCCTCCCTCGGTTATCGGCTTTATGTTGCTGTATGTTTTTGGGAAGAATGGTCCTTTAGGTAAGTTATTCGAACAATGGTTTCATACTAGAATTGTCTTTACCTTAGCGGGAGCCGTAGTTGCGGCAGCTGTCGTAGCTTTTCCTTTAATGTATCAAGCTGTGAAGGTTGCCATTGAAGGTGTTGATCAAAATCTGGAGAAGGCAGCGCGTACATTAGGGGCTAGAGAACTAAGGGTGTTTTTCACAATAACTCTTCCGTTAGCTTTGAATGGCATTGTTGCGGGCTTAGTCCTGGCTTTCGCCCGGTCTCTGGGGGAATTTGGGGCAACGTTGATGATCGCTGGAAATATCCCTGGAAAGACGCAAACAATGCCTATCGCCATTTACTTTGCCAATGAAGCGGGCGACACAACGCAAGCAAGCATCTTGGTTATTATCATGACTGTTTTTAGTTTTCTAGTCATTTATGGACTGAATCGGTGGGGGAAACGATCTCAACCGCAACGTGACCGCGATCCGAGAGGAGGTACCGCATAATGCTAAAGGCGTTTTTTAAAAAAAAGTTACCGACCTTTGAGCTTGAAGTTGATATCTCCTTGAACAATGGAATTCTTGCCCTTGTGGGTCCCTCCGGAGCTGGCAAGACAACGATCCTTCAGTGTATAGCAGGCCTTCAAACTCCTTCGTGGGGTGAGATTTATATCCTAGACAAAGCCGTCTTCGCTTCTGAACATGGTGTAGATATTCCGATCAGAAATCGGCGCATAGGGTATGTTTTTCAAGACTATGCCCTCTTTCCGCATATGACAGTTGAGAAGAATGTGATGTATGGTAAGCCCCAAAAAGGGAGCATCCCCAATAAAGTCCTTACTGTTTCCAATGTATTAGAGATACTAAAGATCGAACATCTTCGAAATCGCTATCCTAATCAGATTTCGGGTGGGGAAAAACAAAGAGTTGCTCTCGCCCGCGCATTAATGACGGAGCCCGAACTTCTGCTGCTCGATGAACCTCTTTCAGCGCTCGATCAGGATACGAGGAGTACACTTCAGCAAGAGTTGCTTAAGCTCCAAGACCAATGGAAGATTCCTTTCATTTTAGTCACACATGATGTTCAAGAAGCAGAAATGCTTGGAGACCA
>JAUZPJ010000464.1 GCA_030706025.1 Bacillota bacterium
ACCAATGGTCAAGAAGACCAACTTGTTAGCCAACCCAAACTTTTCTTTTGGATGTTCTCCTTTTTTTGCAGGGCTAAACCGTTTAGTATCTAAACCATTGTGTATCATCCGAGCATCCACGCCATATTCCACAGCCAGTCGTTTCTGCCAAAATTCGCTTACTGCGATATGGAAATCTGGCCTAAGGACAGACTTATTTTGACAGTTAATCAAAATGGGGGACGTGAAATCATCCAAATGATGTACTGTACGAACTAAAGGGAAATCAACCCCGCTTTGGCGCCAGTTAACCAGGGCGTTCGCAGAAATACAGTCCTGTGCATGGTAGATGTCAAACCCTTTGGCATTGCCCGCCATAAAATAGTCAGTATAGGTTTGGATGTAGGCAGCGATCTTAGCATCAAAATCATCAGGTAGAAAACCAAACGGAATAATATCATAGGGTACCCCCGGGGTGCGGAAAAATCCGCTCCCTTCTTTTTTATCCAAGGCTATGATTCGTACCTCGTGTCCGCGTCTTGCCAGATTCTCAGCTAAGCAAAGGGAATGTACAACACCGCCGCGCGGTTTGGTCGAGTAAGTGAGAATTGCAATCTTTAGCATTGGACTTCCTCCTAGCGTGTTGCGTCTTTGGCTACTCTGCCGACAATGTAGGCCGCCAATAATGCAGCATGCGCGTTCGTAGGAAGAACCACCGCACTACATTCCTGAAGTTTCTTAACTTGCTCCTCCATTCCCTGTGGATCTTTATCTGTCCCACATACATAAGTTATAAATTGTAAGTTGCGCCCATTCTCCTGAGCTTTGGAGCGTGCTTCATTAATGACCGGCACTAATTCTGCCGCAGGGTCGGCGTTCGATCCATAACCTAATACAACATCAAGTAAAATAACCGCGGTTTCAGGTTTAGCAGCTTCAATTAAAATGCGTTCGTTGCGTAATTGAAAGTCAATCATCGGGTGCGGCCGTCCGACAGTAAACTCGTCTTCACCTAGATCGATACAAGTATTCCCCACACTGATAAGAGAATCAGCCAGTTTTTGATCGGGTTTCAAGGGAACATTGGAATTAATAGGGCCAATTACCTTTTGCATGAGAAGCATAGCCTCATAGCATAAAGTGCCGCCAGAAAATAACCCACGCACATATTTTTGCTCAGGGCTAAAGTTATAAGACATATCCTCTGCTTGCATGACGATATTCATTTCCACTTTGGCAATATCGGCGAGCCATGCAAGTGGATTTGTGCCATTGGCCAGAGCCACAGACATGGCTGCTGCTTCTTCTAACGTTCCAGCAAAATATTCATTAGGCTCATGATTTTCTGGTGGTTCTCCTCCTAAGAGGTTGACAACCACTGGTTTGTTCAGTTGGCTAATCGTTTCACGTACTTTGGTCATAACGGATGGGGCCGGTGGTTTAGAAATCAAGACGATGACTTCTGTAGCCGGATCTTCGTCCAATTTACGCATAACTTCGATGAACATTAGTCCGCCTACTTTTTCCTTTAAATCACGTCCCCCAACTCCAATAACCTGAGAACAGCCGCCACCCCAGCGTTGAATCTGACAAGTCACTTCCTGGACACCTGTACCGGAAGCACCGACGATTCCGATATTGCCACGGTTAATTACATTGGCAAAACCTAGGCATGCACCATTAATAATCGATGTGCCGCAGTCCGGCCCCATCATGAGCAGGCCTTTATCAAGGGCCATTTTTTTTAGTTCAACCTCTTCCTCAATCGTGACATTGTCACTGAAGAGAAAAACGTTCAAACCTTTAGATAGTGCTTTGGCTACCTCAATCTTTGCAAACGCACCTGGAACCGATATCGTGACCATGTTTGCGCTCGGTATTTCTTCTAGAGCGAGTTCTAAGCTCTTAGCCTTCTGAACTTCAACCGATCCTCCTCTAGAGGATTCTACCAAAGCGTTTTCAGCCGCTTGGATTGCTTCGTTGATAACCTCGGCCGTATCCGCCTCAACTGCAATGACCAAGTCGTTAGCTCCAGCCGAAGCTGCCTCAGGGCCTAATAAACCTGCCATTTCCAAAACACGCTTATTCGCATCGGTAGCCATCATCACGGAGGCGTTCACAACCCCTGCTACTTTTTTCAATTGACCTGAGATTCGCATCAAACGCACAGAGTCTTGATAACTATTTGTTTTAATTAAATTTTTTACACTCATGTTGTTGTCACCCCTTATTGTTTCGTAGACTTTGTTTTGGCCATAGCCAGCACTGCC
>JAUZPJ010000465.1 GCA_030706025.1 Bacillota bacterium
CCAGCCGTTGCCGCCGTCTGTAAAGGCTTTAACCCTCCCAAGAACATTAAGGTAAGGGCGAGTCCACCAAGGATTATGGCCCATGATAACCGATTCCATTTAGCTGGATTTTGCCCTTCTTCCAATTTGTCCGATGAAACCATGGCAAGGGTATAAGCAATGCTATTGATGGAAGTAGCCGTGGAAATGAACACTAGTATTAGAATAGCTATTAGAAAAATACTACCAAAGGGTAAAGTACTCCATATTTCTACTGCAGCTCTAAAACCGCCGAATTTCTCAACAACGTTGGCAATGTCGACTTTGTTATCCATGAAAACGCTGATACTGTAGTTTCCAAGGACGGCGAAATACAGCCAAGCACAGAGGAGTCCTGAGAACGTTGCACCTAACGTAAATTCCCTTACCGTTCTTCCTTTGGAAATCCTGGCCAGGTAAATTCCTGTACTGAGCGCAAAAGCCAAAAACCAGGCAAAGAAGAAGATTGGCCAGCCTTGAGGAAATCCCGATTTTAAATGGGCATCCGTATAAAAGCTCATCCTCAAGAAATTGTTCAAGTAAACTCCAACGGCGTCAAAGGTATTGTTAAACATAAACGACGTAGGACCTACAATGGCTACGACAGCCAACACACCATATCCTAAGTAAATCCGGAAATTACTTAAGCGAGCGATTCCCTTTTCAAGACCACCATAAACGGATAAGGCGATAATAAGTGTCCAGATCAAGATAATAACAGCATCCACTGCAAGAGTATGAGGTTTTCCGGTTAATTTAGTGAAAATTTCACTGATGATCGGGGTCCCTAAACCAATGGAGGTAGCAACACCCGCGATAATCCCGATCATGTAGAAAATATCAATAATTTTTCCGATAGGCCCGTGGGCGCGTTCACCTAAAAGTCCTTCGCAGGCAGTGCTTGGTCTAAAGACATCCTTTTTCAAAACGTAGAAAAAATATCCAAAAACTACACCAATTGCTACATACAAACCATAAGAGCTTATTCCCCAGTCGAAGAAACTATAAGCCAAAGAATAATCCCAAGCTTCCGGCGAAAGCGGTTTTGCCCCAAAAGGCGGAGCAGTGAGGAAATAGTAAAATTCCATGCTGCTCCAGTATAAAATCGTTCCAGTAGTACCGGCGCTAAATAACATGCCCAACCAGGTCAGGGTACTAAATTCAGGTTTTTCATCGCCAAATCGTTTATTGGCGAATTTACCAAAGATAAAATACAGAATTAGCCCTAAGTTCGCAAAGACGAATAGCTCATAGGCCCAACCCAAATCACCTGTAATGAAAGCAAAGATTTTATTGATAGCCGCAGTTCCTGCTTCGGGATATTTGACGATATAAGAACAAATCAAAAGGACTAAAATCAACGGGGGCCAGAATAATAGTTTATCGATTTTTACCGAGCTATTTAAATCTGTTTTCATAAATCCACCTCACTTGCTGAACTTAAAAATTCACCTAAGTTTAGCCCCTTATTTCTCTGCATTAACAATAATTTGGGCTAATTTCTCCTGTTGTTCTGCTTTGGCTTGATTAGCGTTTATCAGATCCTATTGTTCTTTATATTTTCTTAATGCGGCATCAACATCTTTGTCCAAAACAGGTTCTACGTATTCATCAAGCAGTTTCTTCCATCGGGCATTGGCTCTCTTTTCTGCAGTAAGAGCACCATCCGCTTCCCACTGCGTGGGATTATTGCGATCGCTCAGGATTGGACGGTAAAACTCGTTGCGGAAATGGGTAAAGGTATGCACGTGGGTGAGGAATTGGCCTTGAGGACCGACCTCCTTGGTAACATCGAACGCTAGGGTCTCTTCATTGACGACAACGCCCTGACCAATACGACGAATCATACCGATAATTTCATCGTCAAACATCATTTTTTCCAGTGAAACCGTGTTATAGGTGTCGATGATACCAGCACTGTGAAGAATGAAATTGCCGCCGGCCATTTGGGCCATACTTAATGTAAGCATCGATTCGTAAGCCGCCTGAGCATCTGCACATTTGCTGTCGGAAAGAGCTCCGCTGATCCGGCAAGGAAGGTTATAGAATTTGGCTAACTGACCATTGATAAGGGAAAATATCGCATCTTCCGGAGTACCAATAGCGAGAGAACCGTTGCGCATTTCGGCATTGGAAGAGGATGCAGAATAGATAATAGGAGTTCCTTCACTCACCAACTGGGCAAGAACGATACCTGCAAGAACTTCTGCATTCTGGAGGGCTACAGTA
>JAUZPJ010000466.1 GCA_030706025.1 Bacillota bacterium
ATTAGGTCTTTATATCGTTATTTGCTTCGAGAAGATATGATAAATAAAGACGTTACCATTAAATTAGACCCAATTAATGTTCATCAAAAACTTCCCAAAGCATTGGAACCTAATCAGATTGCTGATTTAACGGATGCTTTAGAAACTGGTACAGGATTATCAGAAGGCCAACTCAAATACTACGTCTATACCGAGAAACGTGATTATGCCATAGTCCTTACTTTGATAGGTACAGGAATACGGTTATCTGAACTTTGTAATCTAGATATCAGCAAGACAAACATTAAGAAGGGCTATTTTGAGATTGTGCGTAAAGGAAATAAAGAAACAATTATTTATTTTAACGACGATGTTGCCAAAGCCCTCAATGAATACTTATTGAATGAACGCCCACGCTATGTCCACAAAAACTTGGATGCACTTTTTCTATCTATCCAGGGAAATCGAATAAGCAAGAGAGCAGTTCAAAATCTTATCGCCAAATACATGACCATCCTTAAAACCCTTGGACATAACACGGAGGGTTTCAGTGTCCACAAGATGCGTTCCACATTTGCCACCTTGCTTCTTCGTGAAACTGACAACTTGGCTATTGTCCAGGATGCTCTCGGACATTCTGACCCCAGGACAACGAGAATTTATACCAAGGTACTAGACGAACAACTAAAGCGAGCGGCAGACATGATTAAATTCAAATAGATTGTTCTAATCAAGACAGAAAACGTTATCAAATTTAACGGGGAAACCATGACTGGTTTCCTCCGTTCTCTTATTAATAATTGAGCGGTTCAGTTATGAGCTTTTTTAACCTTGACGGCACAAACCTTTAGTTCGGGGATATTGCAGATCGGGTCTAGGGCTCTATTGGTCAGACGATTGGTAGGAGTTTCTTTGAAATGAAAGGTTAGGAATACCATTCCGGGTGGTATGCCGTCCGTCACCTGAGTTTTTGATTTAACTTCCCCTCTTCTAGATGCTACCTGAACATAGTCGCCATCTTCGATCTGATATTGCTGAGCAGTTTCCGGATGAATCATCATCAATTCCTCTGGCCGCATTTGTTCTAACTTTGAGCGCCGGCTCATGCTGCCTGTATGGAACTGAAATAGATTTCTCCCTGTGGTAAGTAACAAGGGATAATCCTCATCGGGTTCCTCTGCTGCAGGTATGTGATGAACTCCATGGAACTTTCCTTTGCCTCTGGTAAAGGTGTCTTTATGAAGGAAGACAGTTCCGGGGTGGTCTGGTGTCGGGCAAGGCCACTGAATTCCCCTCGTTTCCAGTCGCTTAAAGCTTATCCCGCCATAGGATGGAGTGCAACGAGCTATTTCTTCCATGATTTCTTCCGGACCTCTTGGATAGCTCCAGTTGCAGCCCATATTATTGGCTAAAGCTACAATCACCGCCCAGTCAGGGAGTGCATTTCCCCGCAAGGAAATAGCTTGTCTCACCCGCTGGATTCGGCGTTCTGTATTGGTAAAGGTGCCTTCCTTTTCTGCAAAGGTGGCTACGGGCAGGACTACCTCAGCTAGTTCCGCTGTTTCAGTCATAAATATATCCTGCACAACCATAAAGTCTAAATTCTTTAAGGCATCAATGACATGGTTAGCGTCAGGGTCTGCTAGAACTGGATTTTCGCCCATGATGTACATAGCTTTAATCTCACCGGAATGCGCAGCTTCCATCATTTTGGGTAAGGTTAATCCCGGTTTTTCTGGCAAATCCGTGCCCCAAAACTGTTCAAACTTTTTCCTGTTTTCCAGAACATTGACAAATTGATAACCTGGATAGTAATCAGGCAGAGCGCCCATATCACAAGAACCCTGTACGTTGTTCTGCCCCCTTAAGGGAAATACCCCTGTGCCCTCTCTGCCGACATTTCCTGTTAAAATCGCCAGATTAGCCAGCGAAAGTACATTCTGGGTTCCGGAGGTATGCTGAGTTATGCCCATTGCATAAACAATGGCAGCACGCTGGGCTTGACCAAAGAGTTTAGCAGCCTCTTCAATAAGTTCGGCCTTGACTCCGGTGATCTGTTCAACACGCTTGGGATCATATTGCTCAACAATTTCTTTCCACTCGTCAAAGCCTTCGCTTCTTGCGGCTACAAACTCCTGATCCCATAGGTTATCCCTTAAAATGACATGGGCGAGTCCGTTGATTAGGGCTATATCCGTACCGGGCCTATGCCGCAGCCAGACATCAGCATATTTTGTCAACTCTATTTTACGTGGATCAG
>JAUZPJ010000467.1 GCA_030706025.1 Bacillota bacterium
GTGGTTGTAAGATCATTTCCGGGCACCTGATCACCATTAGGATAGCTTATTGGGTACGATCCTCCGGCAACGCTAGTACCGTCGCCACTTGTATTGGCTGCTAAAGCAACACTGGACAATGACAAGGTTAAACCCATGGTCAATCCAAGCGCCAATACTAAAAACCTTTTTTTCATTTTCTTCCCTCCTCTTTATCGTAGAACAGCGTCTTTATTCAATTATTAAAAACCCTAGTCTATAGGACCACCCCTTTCAAGAATCCCGCAGTCGAATCCATATTACCTATACACCCCTACCCGCTGGTTCGATGAGTCTGTGATGTAGACGTTGTCGTTTTCGTCTACAAAAAGCCCGTTAGGCAGAGAAAACTGTGTATTGGATTCCCCATTGCCACCAAACGTGAAAAGTTTCTGGTCCTTATTACTGAGGTCAAACCCATATACAAAATGAGTGAGATTACTGACTACATAGAGAATACCGCGGGAGTCAATCCCAATTCCTCGGGGATTCACGAATATGGAATCGCCAGCGTCGTTTGCTGATCCGTTGATAGAACGCACATATTTGTAATCTTTATCAAAGACTTGTACTCTTTGGTTCCCTGTATCCACTACGTAAAGATTGCCATCTTTATCGACCGTGAGCGCATTAGGTGCCTGGAACTGCCCTACATTCCGGCCTGGTCCGCCAATTTCTTTTAAGAGTTTCCCGCTCAGATCGAAGACAAGAACTTTACTTTTCTTGATGTCGGTAACGTATACTTTATCTCCAAAAATTCGCAGACTACCAGGTGCTTCGATGACTTTATCATTCGGATTGTTCTCCGCGAAATATTTTATAAACTTCCCTTTACTGTCAAATACGGAGATACAGCCATTGTAGAGATCTGAGACATAAACTTGACCTTGTTTGTCCCCAGCAATTCCGTAGGGAAACTTGAATTCTCCTTTTCCCTCTCCTTCTTTTCCGAATTTGAAGATAGGCGTTCCTCCAAGGTCAAAAACTTGAACTCGTTTGTTATTCGTGTCTGTGACATAAATGAATTGATCAATTTTTGCAACATCCATAGGTTTGTTTAGTGCATCCGGTCCAAAACCGCCATAGATCATATAATTGAAAACTGGTTGAGCTTTGCTATTAACAACCTTCTGAACCTGAGCGGATAAGTCAGTGCCCTTGTATATGAAAAAGTAACAAAATACCGCTGTCACTACGATGAATGTTGTTAGCATACTGAGATACACTCTATTTTTTTTCATTTTTTCACTCCATCCTTATTACTTTAAACGTTCTAAGGCTGCAATAGCAGGTTTGTACAGGGGATCGTATGAGAGAGCTTGTTTATAGATATTAATTGCATCATCTTTTTTACCTTGTGCTTCAGCCACCATTCCGGTTTCGTAGATGATATCGGTATTCGCCGGCATGAGCGTATTAGCCTGATTTAACGAATCAGTTGCTTCTTTGTACATTTTTAGGTTTCGATAAACGATGCCTTTTTGGTAGGGAACCTTATAATCTCTGGGCGAAAGTTGACCTGCTTTGTTCAAGTCTTCTAAGGCTTCATTGAATCGTTTTTCCTTGATGAAGACCAAACTTATATTGTAATAAGCGTCAAAATTCTTTGAATCAATCATTAACGCTTGATTAAATTGTTGAATGGCCTGACCATCATTTCCTTTTAAGGAGTAGGTGTATCCTAGATCAACGAGTGCTTCGGTGTTTTTCGGATCAGCCTGTACTTTTTGCTTATAGTATTCTAATTGAGCATTAACTCGCTTCATATCGAGATTGCTCCAGAAGAAATATTTCCCGACTGCGTACCATCCGCTCACACTGATTACTAACGTTAAAAGGATTAAGATCGCGCTGGTTAGAGGCGTAAAACTATCTTTCTTAGTTTTCTTCGTTTTCTTGGATTTTTTTGATAGTGACTCTGGAGTCCTTAGCTTTCCGACGTTTGGATCAAGGACCACATTGTTATCAATCATTTAAACTTCCTCCTTATTTTAAGAACTCTTTTTTACCAAATCTGAAAATATTAGTTTCTAGCGGCTTAAGTGCAACTAGGAGTGTCTTCGCTAAGTCTTGCCGCCAGACAAGTTACTTTTACCTGTTGAATGGCATTTACCGCAGGAATTTTGATTGTGGCAGGTATAACAGTACTCAGATACCTGCGGATTTTCAGGCAATTGAACGGGATGTCTCTGTTGCCAGGGAATATTATCGTGTATCGAA
>JAUZPJ010000468.1 GCA_030706025.1 Bacillota bacterium
AAAAGCTCTTTTATAATAATCCAATAAGCTTCCAAAATGGAATTACGATAACCAACATGAACAGTATTCCTACTAAATAACGAAAGAGATTGATTTTAAAAGCATCTTTAAAATTGATATAACCATAGGCGTAAATAATCATAAAAGGTGCCAGCTGATAAGGGAATAAAAAGGGATTGATACCCAGAACCATAGTATAGCCACCGACTAATGGGTTAAGACCAAGGTGTTTATATAGTTCTACGATTGGAGGCACGAAAGCGCTTACAGCTGCTATCGTCGTTGTCATCAAATGAGCAACAATTGCAAATATATAGGTTGCTACAATAACGAATACGGAGGACTTCCCTGCAAAGAAAGGTGTAATTGAGTTAATAATTAGCTTAGTAGTTCCAGTACTACTGGCTACAGTTCCGATAATCATGGTGCCTGCAATGAAGAAAAGTAAGACAAAGTTAACTTTGCTGATATCCTCTTTTTTAAGGATATTAAGTCCTGGGAAGAAAAGGAGCGCGGAAGCAATGGTTAAAATCCAGGCTGAATCAATTTTATGAATCTTATCAGTTGCTAGTAAAACCAGGACAATAAGAAGATAAACAATCAAAAGTTTTTCTTTTTTCGACATAGGACCTAACTCACGATAGCGAGCAATTAAAATAGTTTTATCCACGGTTAGTTTTTCAGGACGAATGATCAATACGGTAAATACCGAAATAATTGACCATATTAGTGCGGGAATCAACATATTACTTGCCCATTGTCCCCAAGAAATGGTTACTCCTATTCCTTTCGAGATCAGACTTCCCGCCAAAGTAATATCTCCACCACCCGTTAGGATCCCAATCGTAGGAGCGGATACTGCCAAAAAACTAGCCATTGATATGGCTGTACCGGCTTTAGAGCCGGGTTTAATTTCTAAGGCTTGAAGTATGCCGACAACTGCAGCAGCAAGAAGAGCAACTTTTGCGTTAATGACAGGAATCAACGGAGTTAAGATAAAACCAGCTATAACAAGGCCAATCATAATACCAATTAGATTTGTTCCGGTTAGGGCTAGTGAGCGATACGCTATTCGCTTGGCTAAACCGGTTTGGATCACCGCTGCTGCCATAATTAAGCCACCAAGAGTAACCCAAATTGTGGTTGATGCAAAACCGGAAAAAGCTGCAGCGGGGAGCGTAATTCCCGATAATATATAAAGGACTGGAAGGACAATGGCCACTACAACAGGGGGAACAAGTTCAAAGGCCCACGTTAGAATAGCCCATAAGGTAGTCGCCAGGAAAATTCGAATACTATAACTTAAAGAAGGTGTAAGAAAATATACGAGGATCGGGATAATAAGGGTTGAGGACCATTTTAGTATTAAACTCACCTTAATTTTCTCTTTAACCTGTTGTTTAGTAATAGACCTGTTATCAACTTCTTGTACAGCCATATGTTTACCCTCCCGAATTTAAAATTTGGGGGCAAGGGATTTCCTCTCGTTAAATCCCGATTTCTTAGGCAATCAATAAATTAAAGAAAAGAGACTGTTTTCGCGGCTAGTTCATGTCATTATTTTGTGGTTTCCATGTCATACACCCCATTCATATAAAAGTCGATTAAAAGAATGAATCAACTGCTTTAGGAATAAAATATCTTTCACAATTGAGATATTAACATATTTAATACCGAGAAATTGTATAAAAAACTACAATAACAACTATTTAAACTTTAAATTTTAGGCTTTTTCTTAGACCTTGTTTTCGTATTCTACCTTACCTTTAAAGGTTTAATGACATAATGGGTCAAAATTCCGTAAAACCCGTTTGTAGCGCAGGTTTCAAGGAATTAGAAAAACCGAGGCTCGTGAACTGCCCCGGTCCGAAACGATGATCCTTTTGCCATACACAAATCTATGCACTTACTTTAAACCTTACATAAAATGTAGAACCCTCCGGCCCAGTATCGATCTTAATAGTGGCATTATGTCTATTAGCAATACTATAACAAGTTGCTAATCCTAGGCCGGTCCCATTCGCTTTCGTTGTAAAAAATGGAGTACCAATCTTTTCTAACTGCTCATGAGAAATCCCGTTACCTTGATCCCTAACCTTTAAAACTACCTCTCCACCTTCAACAAACGTTTTAATATCCAAGCAACCACCAGTATCCATTGATTCAAGCCCATTTTGTATAAGGTTTAATAATAGTTGTCGTATCTCCTTATCATTTAATAATAAGTCCGGTA